>JAUVWB010000196.1 GCA_030604345.1 Desulfofustis sp.
GGCGCGCCTGCAGCCGTTCCTTGAGCCTCTGCAGCTCATTCTCCAGCTCTTTGGTCAGGTCGGTGACCAGCTTTTCCGTGTTGAACCGCAGCACTTCATCAACTGTACTGACCTGGGGAAACGAGCCTTTGATCAGGGTCAGGTTGGTATTGAGAGACAGCTCGCAATCGCTGAAGGCGTAGAGCGCCTTGATGGTGTCCTCGGCATAGATGCCGCGCGGTAGTTTGATCTCGATCTCCACATTTTCGGCGGTATAGTCGTTGATCGAAAGGATCTTGATTTTCCCCGATTTCGCCGCCTTTTCAATGGATTCGATCAGTGAGGTGGTGGTTGTTCCGTAGGGGATTTCGGTGATGGTGATGGTCTTCTCGTTGGTCTCGGCGATCCGGGCGCGGCAGCGCACCCGTCCGTTGCCGCTGTGGTAGTCGGTGACGTCGATCAGCCCCTTTTGCTGGAAGTCCGGGAACAGCTCGAACGATTCCCCTCGCAGTAAAGCGATCTGTGCCTTGAGCAGTTCCTGGAAATTGTGCGGCAGAATCCTGGTGGCCATGCCGACGGCGATGCCGTCGGCCCCCTGGAGCAGAAGCAGCGGGATCTTGGCCGGCAGGGTCACCGGTTCATACATCCTGCCATCGTACGATTCGACGAATTCGGTCAGTTCCTTGTTGAACATGACCTCCTTGGCCAGCGGTGACAGGCGGCATTCGATATAGCGTGCCGCCGACGCCTGGTCGCCGGTGTAGATGTTGCCGAAGTTCCCCTGCCGATCGATGAGGTACCCTTTGTTGGCCAGATTGACCAGGGCGGAAAAGATCGACGCGTCGCCGTGCGGGTGCAGTTTCATGGTCTCGCCGACCACGTTGGCGACCTTGTGAAAACGCCCGTCCTCCATGTTGAAGAGCGTTTGCAGGATACGCCTCTGCACCGGTTTCAGGCCGTCTTCGATGGCCGGTATGGCGCGCTCTTTGATGACGTATGAGGTGTATTCGAGAAAGTTGCTGTCGAATAACCGGTGCAGTTTTCCTATCTGTTGGTTCATGCCTGTCGACCGCTGGATGAAAGGTGGCAAAAGGAGCTCATATCAGGTGTTCCATGATGTACTGCTTGCGCTCCGGGGTGTTTTTGCCCATGTAGAAGGACAACACTTGGGCAATTTCGCTGATACTGTCGATGGTGACGTTGCGCAGACGGATGTCGTCCCCGATGAATTGGCCGAATTCTTTCGGGCTGATCTCGCCAAGTCCTTTGAAGCGCGTTGTTTCCGCCGCCTTTTTGGCCTTGCCGCGGCCCTGCAGCTTGCGCAGGGCCGCCTCCTTTTCCTTCTCCGAATAGCAATAGATGGTTTCGTCTCGGTTACGGACCCGGTAGATGGGGGTTTCCAGGATATAGATATGGCCGAGTTTGACCAGCGGCTCGAAGTAATGGAGGAAAAAGGTCATCAGTAGGTTGCGGATATGCAGGCCGTCGACGTCGGCATCGGTGGCGATGATGACCTTGTCGTAGCGCAGGTCGGCAATGGACTCCTCAATGTTGAGGGCCTGCATCAGCGAGTACATCTCCTCGTTCTTGTAGAGCAGATTGAGTCGCTGCCCGAGGACGTTCATCGGTTTGCCGCGCAGCGAGAACACCGCTTGTCGCATGGGATCTCGCGAGGAGACGATGGAGCCGGCCGCCGACTGGCCCTCGGTGATGAAGACCATGTTCTCGTAACCGGGTTTGGACGGCTTGTCTTTGGAGGGGTGGTATTTGCAATCCTTGAGTTGCGGGATCTTGATGGCAACCTTTTTCGCCTTGGCCCGTGCTTCGGTGCGGACGATCTGCAGTTCCTTGCGCAACTTCTCGTTACGGATGATTTTGTCCAGAAGCTGCTCGGCGGTCTCGCTGTTCTTGTATAATTCGCTGGATACGGCATCCTTGACGCAGTTGGCGATCCATGAGCGGATGTCGGTGTTGCCCAGCTTGTTTTTCGTCTGGGATTCAAAAATCGGATCGCGGATCTTGATGGCCAGGGTTCCGACGATGCCGTCACGCACGTCCTTGTTCATGAACTTTTTGCCGGAAAATTCGTTGATGCCCTTCAGGATTCCTTCCCGGAAGGCCGACAAGTGGGTCCCACCCTCGCTGGTGTACGTACCGTTGACGAAACTATAATAGGAGTCGCCGTAGGCGTCGGTGTGGGAAAAGGCGAACTCCAGGGTCTGGTCCTTGTAATAGATGGGCTGGTAGAGATTGGAGTCGTTCAGCTCTTTGGTCAACAGATCGAGCAGACCGTTGGCTGAGTGATAAATGGTCTTGTTGAAATGAATTTTCAGACCGGCGTTGAGATAGACATAGCGCCAGAGGCGACGGTCGATGTAGGTGTCGTCGTAGACGAAATCGGGGAAGAGTTCACGATCCGGCAGAAATTCCACGGCCGTGCCGTTTTTCTCGCCGCTCTCGCCCTGGTCGCGTTCCACCAGAATGCCGCGGTGAAAAAACGCGGTGGCATAGGAACCGTCACGATAGGAGGTGACGCGAAATTGTTCGGACAGAGCGTTGACCGCCTTGGTGCCGACCCCGTTCAGGCCGACGGAGAACTGGAAGACGTCGGTGTTGTATTTGGCGCCGGTATTGATCACGGACACGCATTCCACGACCTTTCCCAGGGGGATACCGCGTCCGTAATCCCTGACCCTGGTCAGGCCGGTCTCGTCGATCTGTACGTCGATCCGTTTGCCGGCGCCCATGATGAATTCGTCGACCGCGTTGTCGATCACCTCCTTGAGCAGGATATAGATGCCGTCGTCGGGGTGAGATCCGTCGCCGAGTCGGCCGATATACATGCCGGGGCGTTTTCGGATGTGCTCCAGAGAACTCAGGGTTTTTATCTTACTTTCGTCGTACAAATGAGAAGATGTCGTCATTATATAAAGTGAAATATAGATATTTGGCAACAATCGGCAGGCCACCCCGGTCTCTTCCAGAGCGCAGGCGGAATCATATTGTATTTGGGGGCGTTGTGCAAGAGAGCCGGGATGCGGCTACCGACGCGCCACCGTCACAATCTCATGACCCGTTCGCAGTCGGGGCAGATCCAGGTGGGCCCGTTGCTGATGCCCCACTTATTCTCTTCAAAGCATTCGGGGCAGATCTGGAATCCACAGGGACAACTCCAGCAGAAGGGCTTTTCCTGCCGGCAGCAACTGCAGCGATACGCTCCCAATCGGCGGCGGCGATACCCTCTCTTATTGTTGTCCATGGCCGCTGATGTCCAATTGGGTGATCAGCCAGGCGCGGTATGCGTCGTTGCTGCGGACCACCTCGGTGGCGATTATTTCCGGGACCTCATAAGAGTGAATGGCGGTGATCCGATCCGCCAACCGGTCGAACAGGGAGTGAACGCTTTTCATGACCAGATGATACTCATCTTCGGTGGCAATACGCTCCTGCCACCAGTAGGAACTGGTGAGCGGGCCTGCTATCTGGACACAGGCGACCAGGCGATGCTGCAGCAGGTCGGTGGCGATCGCTCGTGCTTCTTCTGCCGTCGCGCAGGTGGTGGTGACAACGATGGGGATCATGGGGCACTCCTTTTGGTGAGTCGCCAAGATTTACCGGAGGTCCTTGCGGAAACTCCCGGCATCCTGGAGATGCACGGGGACGTTCAGTCTTCTTGTTTCTTTTGTCAAGCGCACTATAATGCACTTCTCGACGATCGTCTAAACCTTTGCCCGCCGGTTCGCCCCGATCTGGCCGGGCATCTTTCAACCCTCAGTTCTGGAGCGGGCTACCCCATGCTTTTTGTTCTGGATATCGGCAATACCCATACCGTTGCCGGCCTGTATGAACAGGATCGTCTGACGCGCCAATGGCGGATCAAGACCGATGCCGCGATGACCGCCGATGAACTTGCCATCACCTACCATAACCTTCTTTCCTTGGCCGGTGTCGATCTGTCGAAAATCGAGGGAGTAGCTCTGTCCAGCGTGGTACCGCAGCTGGATGGAGCCTACGTTGCCTGTTGCCGCGACATGTTCGGCGGTTCGCGGCAACCGCGGTTGTTCACCATCGATCACGAGACCGTGGCCGATATGATCGCCATCCGGCTCGACAACCCCGCCGAGGTCGGCGCCGACCGGCTGGTCAACAGTATCGCCGCGCTGGAATGGTGCGAGGGGTCTGCCATTGTCATCGATTTCGGCACCGCCATCACCTTCGATTGTGTCTCCGAACGCAGGGAGTATCTCGGCGGCCTGATTCTTCCCGGGATGAATATCTCACTGGCCGCCCTGGCCCAGAAGACGGCAAAATTACCCCAGATCGAC
>JAUVWB010000013.1 GCA_030604345.1 Desulfofustis sp.
AAGTGGCCGACAACTATCTGTCCGGATTTCTCATCCCCGGCCTGTTGCCCATGTCCTCCGAGGCACCAGGGAGGAAACGGGGCATCCCGGTCAATTACAACCCCGATCGTGGTTTCGGCTTCCTGCGCTATTACAAGTTGACCAGCAGCGGGCTGCGGGGGGAAACCGTGTTCTTTCATTGTTCCAAATCGACGGTTCCCCATGATTCTGCCTTTCTTGATGCCACCAACATCTTCGAGTTTTCGATCATCCAGAACCCGGAGAACAACAACCGCACCGAAGCTGCCGACATCTCCCTGTTGGAGTCATGACCGGTTGACGGGCGCTCATCGTGGGGTCCGTCGCCGGCGGTAACGGAGATTTCGCGTGGGGTCACGGCTGTTCCGCACGCCGGGAGATCGGGTACGGCAGCGCCGATCGATGGGAACAACCTTCATCCGACAATTGTCGTTAACCTCTACCAAGGAGAAGAGAAATGTTTGCCATTGACCTTGATGTGCTACGCAACCTATTGGTTACCTACGGCCTGCGCGTGGTGGCAGCAGCCCTGGTCCTGCTGCTGGGGCTCTGGATTGCTCGTCGGCTGTCGCGACTGCTGGGGGCCATGATGGAGCGTTACGGGGTCGATGTCACGCTGACCAAATTTCTCGGCAACGTCATCTATTATGCACTGCTGGCTGCTGTTGTGGTGGCTGCGGCCGGACAGCTCGGTATCGATACCACTTCTTTTCTCGCCGTTCTCGGCGCCGCCGGCCTGGCGGTCGGTCTTGCCCTGAAGGATTCGCTGGCCAATTTTTCCGCCGGGGTGATGCTGATCCTGTTTCGGCCGTTCAAGGTCGGCGATGTGATTACCGCCGCCGGCGAGACCGGAGCCGTGATGGAGATCTCGATTTTCAATACCATTCTCAACACCGGCGACAATCAACGAAAGATTATCCCTAACGGCAACATCTTAAACGATACCATCACCAATATTAACGCCTATCCGACCCGCCGGATCGACCTGGTTTTCAGTGTCGGCTACCATGACAACCTGCAGGAGGCGCAACAGCTCGTCCGCCAGGTGTTGGCAGCTGAGCCACGGGTTTTGCGTGATCCCGAACCGATCGTCGCCGTCGGGGAGCTGGCGGCATCCTCCGTTGACTTGCTCGTTCGTCCCTGGGTGAAAAGTGTTGATTATTGGGATGTGAGGTTTGCTTTGTTGGAGCGGGTCAAGGCCGCCTTCGATCAAGCCGGGATATCCATTCCTTTCCCGCAGCAGGATGTCCACCTCTATCGCTGCCCGCCTGAGGACAAGCAGCGTGCGAATTAACCTCTTGCCAGGCCGATGAGCAAATATGGACGCCGGTGAGAAACTGTTTGTCGCCGCGGATATCGGGGGGACGAAGACTGCCGTTGGCTTGTTTAGCGCCTCCGACCCGAAGTGCCGCCCACTGATCGTAGAGCGCTATCGCAACCGTGATTACGACGGTTGCGAACCGTTGATCCATGATTTTCAAAAACGTCATGGCGTTCGGTCAAAAATCATTTGCCTCGGTATCGCCGGGGTGGTGGACGGTCCCGAGGTCCGGGTTACCAACCTGCCCTGGGTGATCGATGAACGGTCCCTGCAAAAACTGGGTTTTCACACGGTGCTCATGATCAACGATATGACCGCCGTTGCCGCGTCCCTCTCACTCCTCGGTGCGGCCGACCTGCACTGTCTGCAGCCGGGCGGTGGGCCGTCGGGCCGGGTGGCGGCCGTTTTGGCCCCCGGTACCGGGTTGGGGGAGGGGTATCTGGTGCAGACGGATGGTTATCTCTTTCCTTGTGGGAGTGAAGGCGGTCATTGCGATTTTGCCCCGATCGACGACGAACAATGCGACTATGCGACCTGGTTGCATAAACGGTTTGGCGGCGTGGCCAGCTATGAGATGGCTTGCTGCGGACCGGCGATCGCCCGCCTGTTCGATTTTTATCGGGAGCGCGGGGTGGCGGTTGCCGACGAGACGATGCAAGCCTTGCAGCGGATCGACGACCGGACCCCGACCATCGTTGCTGCCGCGGTTGCTGGTTCTTGTCCCGCCAGCGTTCGAGCCGTCGAACAGTTTCTGCGGATCCTGGGCCGGGAGGGCGCCCATCTCGTGTTGAAGGTGTATGCCCGTCGAGGGCTGTTCCTCGGCGGCGGTATTCTGCCGCGTCTGGTCGGAACCCGGCTTTTTGCCTCTTTCCTGGAGACCTTCAGCCAGCCGGGAACGATGGCCGACCTGCTGGCAGCGGTCCCGGTCCAGGTGATTGTCAAGGCCGACCATGCTCTGCTTGGTGTTGCCTGGTACGCCGGTGCACATCTGAACCCGACAGGTTTTCGCATAGATGTCTAAGACTGGTGATCATGCCGGGGAGGCTGCACGAAATCCAGTCCTTCTCTGGCTCCTGCAGCACTATTTCACGGATCCCGTGGAAATAATCGGAAGCGAAGTGCTGGGGCGGGGACGAATCCATGATACCTATCTGGTTCACCACCGGAACCGGCCACCGCTGGTCGTGCAGCGCCTCAACGGGTCGGTGTTTCCCGATCCGGTCTGTGTCGCCGAGAATGTCGCTCTGGTGGGTGAGCATCTGGTTCGACGGTGTACCGATCGTACTGACGATTTTCGGGTCCTGCGGACCCTGCCTGCCCGTGACGGCTCCTCTTGTGTACTCAGCTCGGCCGGCGAGATCTGGCGAATACTGGAGTATATCGATGCGCTGCCGGTCCCACCAGCGCTTATGGGCGCACCGCATGTCTTTGAAGTGGGCCGTATACTCGGACGCTTCCATCAGCTGCTGAGCGATTTCGACGCTGCGTATTTGTGTCGGCCTCTGCCGGGGTTTCATGACTTGCCTGGTTATTGCCGGGACTATGAGCGCGCGCTCGTGCAGTTCCCACACCGGCGCACCGGTGATTTGCTGGCCTGCTGCACCCTGGTGAAGCAGCGCCTGGGCACTGCTTCAGTGTTTGCAGAGGCGTTGGCTCATGGCGATCTGGTCGAGCGTGTGGTACACGGTGACCCGAAGGGCGACAATGTCCTTTTTGATCGGCAGGCCGAACGAGCCGTCGCTCTGGTCGACCTGGATACCGTCTCGCTCGGGGCAGTGCCCTACGATCTTGGCGACTGTCTGCGTTCGCTCTGTAACCCGGCCGGGGAGCGTCCGACTGGACGAAATCGGATTGGTTTCGATCTGGGTTTGTGCCGTCGATTGCTCACGGGCTACCACGCTTCCGGCGCTCTGCTGACCGATGGAGAACGACACTATCTCTACCAGGGCGTTCGTTTGGTGACCTTCGAACTGGGACTGCGGTTTCTCACCGATTACCTGGTGGGAAATCGCTATTTCCGGGTTGTCCACCCGGAAGACAACCTCCGGCGGGCCCTCGTCCAGTTTGAACTGCTGCATACCGTCGAGAAGCAACAGGCGGCAATCGAATCGCTGGTGCACGAGATTTGGCGTTAACCAGGCAATTACCATGACGACATGTTGTTCTGACCCTTACCTCTTCCTTGTTTCCCCCTACGACAGCCGCGATGATCGAAGACAACACGAAGCCACGCTCCCCGTTGACAATCCTCAGCACTTCCAGTGAATCACAAGCACGCCGGGCGGTGGTGACCACCCGGCACGGGATGATTCAGACCCCGGTCTTCATGCCGGTGGGGACCCAGGCCACGGTAAAGGCCATTACCCCGGAGAACCTCAAAGACATCGGCGCCGAGATTATCCTGGGAAACACCTACCATCTGTTTGTCCGTCCCGGCCATCGGTTAATTGAACAGTTCGGCGGCCTGCATGGATTCATGAACTGGGACCGATCGATTCTGACCGACAGCGGCGGATTCCAAATCTTCAGTCTGAAGGAATTGGCAACCATCACCGAAGAGGGGGCCGCTTTCCGCTCGCACCTGGATGGTTCCCGGCTTTTTCTCAGCCCGGAGGATGCGGTTGCGGTGCAGGAGGCGCTTGGCTCCGACATCATGATGTGTCTCGATACCTGCATCCCGTATCCGGCCGATCGGGCCGAAACCGTGGCTGCCACCGCCCTTACCGGCCGCTGGGCGCGTCGTTGCCGGGCTGCCCGGAGCAGGCCGGATCGTTTGCTCTTTGGAATAGTCCAGGGCGGCATGTTTGCAGATCTGCGCCGGCAGTCGGCTGAAACCATGGTGGAGATCGGTTTCGACGGCTACGCCATCGGCGGCCTGAGCGTCGGTGAAGAAAAGGCCACCATGTACGAGATGACCGAGGTGACCACCGACGCTCTGCCCTTTGACTATCCACGCTATCTGATGGGGGTGGGGACGCCGGAAGATCTGGTGGAAGGGGTCTGGCGCGGGGTGGACATGTTCGATTGTGTCATGCCGACGAGAAACGCCCGTAACGGCACCCTGTTTACCTCAACCGGCAAGGTCATCTTGAAGAACGCACGGTATCGGGACGACCCCTTGCCGGTGGACGAGACCTGTAGCTGTTATACCTGTCGCCACTACTCCCGGGCCTATCTCCGGCATCTTTTCGTCAGCCGTGAGATTCTCTCCTATCACTTGAACACGATCCACAATATCCATTACTATGTTGATCTGATGCGTCGGATCAGGGAAGCGATCGTCGATGATCGGTTGGCCGCTTTCCGCAACGATTTTTATGGCAGGCTTGCAGCCGAGTGATTAAGTTAACCTTTATGTTTTGCTAGCAGAGGGTAAATCGATTCTTTCAGGGAGGTAGTCGTATGACAGGTATAGCCTACGCGGCCGAAGGGGCAGCAGGCGGAGGAGCAGCCGGGGGACTTGCGTCGTTCATCCCGTTAATCCTTATTTTCGTGGTTTTCTACTTTTTGCTCATCAGGCCGCAACAGAAACAGGCCAAGCAGCACCAGGCCTTTCTCAACGATCTGAAAAAGGGGCAGAAAGTCATCACCAAAGGTGGCATTTTAGGTGAGATCACCGGCATGACCGATGGTATCTTGACCCTGGAGATTGCCGACAATATCCGGATCAAGGTGGCCCGTGACGCCATCGCCGGTCCACAGGCCGGTCAGGAGGCGAAAAGCGAAGCAGACGGTAAGGAGAAAAAGGTCAAGTCGTCCGGTTCCTGAGGCATCAGGGGCTGTTGATCTTCTACAGGTGTAGAACAGGACAGGGGTGAGCAGCTGCGGCTGGCTCACCCTTTTTTATATTACCAGCCCAGGCCTCGACCGATGGCGACGATGGCAACGCCGACCAGCATGGAGATAAAGACGTTGCCCGTCTTGATGCTGCAGAGGCCGGTGATCACGGTAGCAAGCCAGCCAACCGGCCCGGCGGCGACCGCCGCGGGAACGATCAGAGAAAGAAGGATCGTTCCCGGCAGCGCATCCATGAAGGTTCGGAACCTGCCGGTCTTCGGCAGGCGACCGGCCAACAGCAGGCCGGAGATACGCAGACCGTACGTGACCAAGGCGGCGGCTCCGATGGTAAGCCAGACCAGCAGGGAGTTCTCGGGTGTCATGGCGTTTCCTGCTGCCCTTTGTCGCTCAGGGCGGCAGCTACCACTGCCCCGGCGATGCCGCCGCAAATGATATACCATTTCCCCGGCAGAAGGAGTTCACTGCCAACGGCCACCGCTGCTGCGGTCAACCACGGGAGCAGGTCGCTGCGCCCCTTCCAGAAGCTGAAGACCAGAGCGGTGAATACGGCCACGAAAGAAAAGTCGAGTCCGTAGCGTTCGGGCTCGGTGATGACCGCGCCGAGTCCGTGTCCGAGCAGGGTGCCGGTACACCAGGCGGCCTGCACGCATAATCCTCCCCCGAGAAGAAACCAGGGCGAAATGGTTTCCTTGTGGAAACGAGCCATGGTGATTGCCCAGTTTTCGTCAGCCACCAGGTGCATGAATGCCATTTTCCCCCCCAACGAGGTCTTGTGAAAAAGGGGACTCAACGAGGCGCCGATGAGCAGGTAACGCATATTGATCACCAATACCGCCAGGGTGATTTCGGCGATCGGCAGCGGCGGGAACCACATGTCGACCATGACGAATTGAGCTGATCCGGCGAAAACGGAGAGATTCATGATCAGCAGTTGATACCAGCTCAACCCTTTTTGCGCGGCCAACAGGCCGAGAACACTTCCATAGGCGCCGACACTGGCCGCCACCACCAGATTTGCGGTGAAACCGGCGAGCAATTCCTGTTGACTCTTCTTCCTGTTACGCATCGTTGTACAAAACTTCGTTCATACCGATGCCTTCCCAAGATTCACATTGCACAGGCAACCCGGAAGTGGTCCATGGTGACCATCGGGTGAGTGGGAGCGGCACGGCAACGAATCGGCAGATGAATCTTTGCTCAATCTCCAGCCTTGTCCTTTGCTGGCGGGTACCTTACGGGATGATGACTATAACCGGAACCGGATGGTTTGAGCAAGCGATGGATTTCACCGGGGAAAGGGCGACAGGGGAAGGGTCGTGTCTTTTTGTTGTTCAAAAGGCCAAAGAGGGCTATATTCGCTTTCTGTCCAGATCAAAAATTATGTTTTTTTAGGATGTTGCCAATGATCTCCAGGCCGACCCGATATTTGTTCCGGTGAGCTTGGTGAAGGGGGTGAGCAGCGTACCATGATGACCATGCGCCTGAAATATCATAAATATTCTCAGCTCAGGGTTTTTCTGGTGGTCTCCATCCTCGTCGGTGCCACGTTGTGTGTCGTGCAGTCAGCTCACGTATTTATCCGCTTCGATCTGGCCTTCTTTCGCATGGAGTCGCTGGCCGGTTATCAACCGATTCCTTTTTCTGTCACCGTCCTCATCATCATGTTTCACAGCCTCTTTCCGGGGATTATCATCCTCGAAGAGGGGGTGGTCAAAGGGATCATCTATACGGTTATTGCCTGGATCTTCTATACGGTCCTGGTCCATTCCTATTCGGAGGCGTTCAAGCTTTTCATGCCGATGGCGGCTCCGCTGATCGGGACCTTGGTGTCGGTGATCAGGGTGTTGGGCTGGGGGTCGACCGTTCTCGAGGAAGAAAAAAACGATATCAAGAAGACCTTTGGTCACTTCGTTGAACCGAGTATCGCCACCCTGGCCATCGAGAATCCGGATCTGCTGGAAGAAGATGGGGTGCGCAAGACCGTGACCGTGCTGTTTGCCGATTTGCGTGGTTTTACCAAGTTGTGTCGGGACATCGAGCCGGAGCAGGTGATCAAGATGATGCGGGAATGTTTCGGTAAGCTCATTTCGATCGCCCGGGCCAACGGCGGTGTCATTGACAAGTTGATCGGCGATTCGTTGATGGTTGTCTGGGGCAACCCGGTGGATCGGCCCGATCACGCCGAAAAAGCGGTGGAAGCGGCGCTGGAAATGCAGGCCATGATGCGTAATTTGCGTCAGAAGTGGCGCAGCAAGCTGGGCGTCAACGTCGATCTCGGTATCGGTATCAACACCGATCAGGTGGTGGTCGGTACCATCGGCTCGGAGGAGTTTTGCGACTATACCGTACTTGGATACGGGGTCAATATCGCTTCTCGTATTGAACGGGGCTGTCCGGGAGGAGAGATTTGTGTTTCTCGGAAGACGGCGGAACAACTCAATGGGCTTTATCAATGCGAATTTATGGGGCGCTTCGAATACAAGAACGTCAAAGACAAGATCGAGGTGTTCCGGGTCGTCCAGCCCGCCTATCAGGGCAAGAAGACGTAGATTGCGCTGACGCTGAAGATCCACATGCCGGCTACGGCCAGGATGGCTCTTCCGTCACTCAATCTCTGCCCGAAGATCAGACTTCTTTTCAACAGCCAGAAAGACCAGATAAATGCCGCTGCCAGTGGCACCAGCAGCAACGGTGGTATTCCCGGCCCCGGGGAGTAACGCAGCGCGTAGTTGAGCAGCGGCGCCAGGAACCAGAGCGGCACTGCCGCTAACCCGATCAGCTGGAGACATGCCAGCAGCCCCCCCGACCCTCCCAAAGCCTTGGCCGCTGCCCAGTAGATCAGGCACATCCCGAACAGGGCGACGAACATGGTGACGATCCCGTAGCAGATCATCAGCAGGCCCAGGAGCAGCAGTGCCCGTCCCTGCAGGTCCTGAATTTCGGCCCTGCCAAGGATTCCAATCATGTTCGACAGTCCGAAAGATATGCCGAGGATGATGATGTTGATCACCATGACTCGTCGAGCCTTACCGTTGTCAACAAGGCGGAAGACGCTTGCACCACCCACCGCAAGATCCGGTATCTGTTGGAAGTAGTTCACGAAATAAGACTCATCAAGGGGTGCTCACGAAAAGACGTCGTACCGGGGCCGCAAAAGCGGCCCCGGTACGACTGATCAGATCTGGCCAATTGGCCGGCTGTTTACCAACCGCCCGGCAACACTGCCCAGATACACAACAACAAGCTGACACCGGCAATGATCAGACCGGCTTGGGTGCTGTTGTAACGTTCTTCGCTATAGTCGGCCCAGCCGTGAATCTTGTCAACCAGAATCTTGTCCTGTTGGACGGGAATCCGGGCCATCAGTGAAGGGATCCGTTCGGTGATCATCGAGACGGTGGTGAGCAGGAAAAAGCCGAGGGGGACGCAGAGCAACGATCCGGACATCCCGAGCTTGGCTTGCAAACCGGTGGAGATGACGATATTGGGGAAGACATAGGGCGATACGATGATATACGTCAAACCAGCGACGAGGATCGATACGAAGGCCCCGTAGCGGTTGGCCGGTTTCCACCAGACGCCGAGGATCGCCGCCGGGGCCACGGTCACGCCGGCGAGGCCGAAGGCCCAGAGGATGCTGACCACCAGGAAGGTGGGCGGGTTAAGGGCGATCAGGATACTGGCCGCGCCGCCGCCGGCAATGGCGCAATAGCCGATGACCTTCATGGTCTTTTCCGGCAGGTTCGGTTTGATGGTGGCGATGATGTCCTGGGCGATCATGGCGCCGATGGCCATCAGGTTGGCGCTGATGGTCGACAGACCGGCGGCGATGGCACCGGCGATGACGAAGGCCAGGACCCAGGCCGGGTTGTAGACGCTGTTGAGGATCAGGGTGATCTTGTCAAAATCGGTGGGGACGATCGTCTGGCCGGAAGTGGCCTCGAAAAAGACGCCGGAGAAGCCCATGGTGTAAGTGGCGCTGAACGTGATCCCGCAGAAGAAGGTGAACCAGATCATGGCGTTGCGGGCGCTTTTCAGGTTGGAGGCGGTATAGACCCGCATGCCGAGATGGGGCAATCCCATGGCGCCGATGGTAAAACAGGGGATGAGGGCGGCGTACCACTTGATCCCGTACTTCATGTCGAAGAAGTCGGGAACCGCCTCGAGCATGGCCGGAACCATGTCGCTGTAGAGCAGCGGCGGAAAATACCAGCCGGTACCGCCCATGGCCTTCATGATGGCGCCCAGGGGAACGATGAAGGCAACCCCCATGAGGATCATTTGGAAGGCGGCATTGTAGGTGGTTCCGTACATGCCGCCGATGGTGATGTACCCGACGATCAAGGCGCCGCCGAAGATCAGCGAGATATTGTAGTTGAAGCCGAACAGCATCTCGAACACCTTGGCCACACCGATCATCTGGCCGAGGGCGTACATGACCATGATCAGGATCATGAAGATGACCGTGATGTAGGACGTGTTCAGGCCGTAGCGTTCACGAACGAAGTGGGCCGGGGTGAAGGCCCCCATCCGCCGTAACGGTGTCCCGTACCAGAGGGTGATGAGCGGGATCGACAGGGTGAACTGGATCCACATGTAGACGAAGGGGACTTTCAGGTTCAGGATCAAGGCGGTGACCCCGAGAAAGGTGGCCAGGCTCATGTAGCTGGAGGCCATGCTCAGACCGTTGGTGACGGCACCGATACTGCGACCCGCCGACCAGTAGTCGGTGGAGGCTTTGGCCCGCTTCTGCGAATACCAGCCGATCACATAGAAGAGGATAAACGACCCGGCGACGAAGATCATCCCGAGCGTCGGACTCGACAATACCCATTGCTGTTGTTCCATGATCGTGTCGCCTCCTTAGCGGATATTACCGGTGGAATCGTTCAGGGCCTCGATCTCGTCGTCGAGGTCGTTGCAGAGCTTAGCCTGGAAATAGACGACCACCATCAGGCCAAGCCAACCCATGAGTACCGGAATGATGTACTGCGACGGAAAACCAAAAACCATTTTGTTCTGCAGGCTGGGAAAGGCGACGAACAACAACCCGAGATGCCCGCAGATCAGCAATAGAACGCTGAAGATCAGGGTGTACCGAATTTCCTTCTTGTACGCGCTATTCATGCTCTCCTCCTTGTGTGAAACAACCTTTTGGTTTTCCCTCGCCACCCTTTTCCGTTGCCGGTTCGACTCGATCGGATACGGGTAGTGGGGTGCTTTCTTCAGGACACGTTAACAACCGTGCCGGATGCTGATGATAAAGGACATGGTCGTAACGGGAGCGCATGTCAACGACGATTCCGGACATGCTCTGAACCTTGGTTCAGCCCAGCAAAACCGCTTTGCTTAGTGACCGTCCGGGACCGGGACCCGAACGGTTTGACCATCGGTCGAGGAGGAGGGGCAGGCGCTGAGACTGAGCGCTCGATCACTAACGGTAACGCGGTTCCAACGCTCGTAAAGAGGTGGTGCGGAAGGCGTGCCGGTGGAAGCGATGAGCCGTGTGGGGTTATCTGCTCGTCTGTGCCGAAGGCCCTCCCGAAGTTGGAAAAACCATGAGCGCTTTGACAGGATAATGAGTACAGTCTAAGCTAAACTGAACGAGCGCTCACTCTGCGATAGGGGTATATAAATTCACCGCATGAGGAATGTCAACGATTTTTATGTAGCGCGATCTTAAGAACCTGCCGAGTCATCACCTGGTGCGACTTTGAACGATTTTTTCGCTCACCAGGGAAGATCATGAGGGGAGCTGGGGAGGGACGGCATGTCCAGAATGGGGAGAGTCATCATCAACACCGGTCTCGGTAAAGGAAAGACAACGGCGGCTTTGGGGACCGCCTTCAGGGCGCTCGGCCACGGCCATCGCGTCTGTGTTATCCAGTTCATCAAGGGTGAGGGTGTCTACGGGGAACGGGTCTTTGCGGAGACGATTCCTGGCTGTGAGTGGCATGTCTGTGGCAAAGGATTCGTGTTCAGCCGGGAACGGATCGAAGAGGATCGCGCCGTGGCTCGGCAGGGGTTCGCTCTTGCCAAGGAAAAGATGGCCTCCGATGTGTATGATCTGGTGATACTCGATGAATTGACGTATCTGCCCCATTTCGGGTTTCTTGACGTAAAAGAGATCGTCGCAGCCATTCAAGACCGGCCGCCGCGGCTGACCGTGATCATCACCGGACGAAATGCCCCGCCGGAGTTGATCGCCGTGGCCGATACGGTGACCGAGATGAATGCAGTCAAGCATGCCTTCGCGGACGGTGTCAAGGCACAGAAGGGAGTGGAGTTTTAAGGGGAGTCTTATGACTGCGTTACCGGGAAGTCTCGCCGGGATACGGGTGGTGGATCTGTCGCGTATGCTTCCCGGCCCTTATTGTTCTATGATTCTGGCCGATCACGGGGCCGAAGTGGTGGCGGTGGAAGATCGGCGTTTTGCCGCAGACAACCTGTTTTTTCCGTCCCTGTACCGCAACAAGAAGCATCTCTGCCTCAATCTGAAGGAGCCGACAGGGCGGGAGATCTTTTTGCGGTTGGTCAGGCAGGCCGATGTCCTCATCGAGGGGTTCCGACCCGGAGTGGCGCAGCGACTGGGAGTTGATTTTGCCACCCTGGCCCGGGACTATCCGACCCTCATCTATTGTTCGATTACCGGTTATGGTCAGACCGGCCCATTTCGACAACGGGCGGGACATGATGTTAATTATCTGAGCGTCGCCGGCATTCTTGATCTTATCGGTCCGGCCGAAGGGCCGCCGAGCATCCCCGGGGTACAGATAGGGGATATCGCCGGCGGCGCCATGCAGGCGGCCATTGGTATTCTTTTGGCACTAATTGCCAGACAACGCACCGGCAGGGGGCAGTATATCGATATCTCCATGGTCGACGGCCTGCTCGGCCTGCTCAACCTGCCTCTTGAACTGAGTCTGCGGCACGGCGGGACACCACGAAGGTCGGCCGATTTGCTCTCGCACCGGTATGCCTGCTACAATGTCTACGAAACAGCGGATCAACGCTATGTGGCGGTGGGTGCTCTGGAGAAACGGTTCTGGGAACGGCTCTGCATACTGCTCGAACTGCCGCACCTGATCGACCTCCAGTATGACGAATCCTGCCGCCACGACGTGATCAGCGCCGTGGCGGCGGTTTTCCGGCAGCGCACCGCCCATCAGTGGGAGGGAGTACTGGCCGACGAAGACGTGTGCTGTACCGTAGTGGCTCGTTTGGACGAAGTTCTGGTGAATACATTGTTTGCTGAGCGCGAGATGGTCGTGTCGGCTCCCGGAGCTGAGGGTGGGGTCCGGCCCATGCTCGGGATCCCGATAAAATTGAGCGACACCCCGGGCGCGATCCGCCAGGGCCCGATCGGGTTCGGCGCCAGTTCGGAGGAAATACTGACCGGGCTGGGTTATGCGGCGGGACAGATCAAGGAACTGCAGGAGCAGGGAGTGGTATAACGCGTGTCGGACGGCCCATGACATCGATTCCCGACCATTCCCCGTTGCCGAAGGGGTTTCCATGAGTGGAGATTATTCCGAGTTTTTCAGGGTGTTTGCCCATGTGAGCAAGGCTATCCATTCCGGGGAAAATACCACCGAGATCCTTGAGCATATCGTCAAGAACATCAGGGATATCCTCGGGGCCAAAGGCTGCATTTTCTGGATCGTCGATCACGACCGCGAGAGGATCGCGACCATGGTCTCGGACGGTTTCCCGTACCGTAACCTGGCGAGTGTCAACTATCGCGAGCTGATACACTTGTTTGATTCTAAGCAGGGACCGTTCACCTTCATTGCCGATGCCCGCACTGATCGGCGTATTCCGGATGTGGACACCATCGGCAAGAAGAGTGTCGGTTCGATCGCCGGCAGTCATTTCGAGATCATCGGTAACCAGAGCGGTATTCTCGCTGTCTATTTCTATAATTATCGAGAGTTGAGTGAACGGGAGCGGGAGATTCTTACCGCTCTGGGTGAACAGGGTGCCATCGCCCTGCACAAGGCGTTCAGCTATGATGAAAAGATGTTGCAGAATCTGCGCCAGGTGGTGGAGACGCTGGCGCTGGCCCTGGAAGCCAAGGACGAGTCGACCCATGGGCATTCGGTTCGGGTGGCGCGCTTTGCCCGGGTCGTGGCTGTGGAGATGGGATTGTCCGAAGGGGACGTGGAGAGCATTTATCGCGGTGGTCTGCTGCATGATATCGG
>JAUVWB010000398.1 GCA_030604345.1 Desulfofustis sp.
CGAGGCCAAGCAGAAGGAGTGGGACGAATATCGCTGTGCCGTCTCCGCCTGGGAGTTGGACAATTACCTGCGGGTTTATTGATCCATCCGACCAAGGTTATTTCCAAACGGGTCTGGCCCGCCTGCCCTTTCGGTAGGCGGGCCTCGCTGCTGTCCCGCGTATCGTGCTTGCCTTGAGGGCAAAGAACCGATAGAACGGGAGCAGGAAGTGGCCCGTAACCACAGATGCCATGAACACCAGGGAAAACCATTTGCAACCGACGCTGCTGGCCGCCGCCTTCAGCACCATTCTCAAAGACAAGGACTGGGATCATAAGCATGACCAGTACCGGGTCTTTTCCGACTGGTCGAACCTGGTCGATCCCGATACGGCGGTCCACAGCCGTCCATTGAAAGTGGTCAAGGACGTGCTTTGGCTGGCGGTGGAGAATTCCGCCTGGATGCAGCAACTGCGTTTCCAGAAGCTGCACCTGCTGGAGACCCTCAACAACCATCTCCGCATCTCCCACTTCTCCGACATCAGATTCACCCTTCAGGAAGAACGTCGGCCACCGACCCCGCCGCCGGAGCCGGTTGTCCGTTTCGTGCCGCCGCCGGAACAGGAGGTGGAGGCGTTTCGTCAGCAGATATCTTTTATCGACGATGAGGCCATCCGCGAGTCGTTGCTGCGGCTCTGGTACCTGGCGCAGGCATGCCGGCGCGAATAGCCTGTCGGCTGCGCGATCATGGCAAAAGTGCTTGACCAGCCGGCGAAAGGGAGTACTTTCTGATCGGGGCGGCGGCAAAACCGGCGCTGTTTTCTCTGACGATCGGAACACTGGTACGGTGATGATCTACAACACGATACTCGAATCCATTGGCAATACCCCGCTGGTCCGGATCAATCGGCTCAACCCGAATCCGGCGGTGACCGTTGCCGCCAAGCTTGAATCCCGCAATCCGGGCGGCTCCATCAAGGAACGTATCTCCCTGTCGATGATCGAGGCCGGCGAACGATCCGGTGAACTGACCAAAGACAAGATCGTCCTCGAGGCCACCAGCGGCAACACCGGCATCGGCCTGGCCATGGTCTGCGCCGCCAAAGGCTATCGTTGCATGCTGGTGATGCCGGAATCGGCATCCATCGAGCGGCGCCGTATCATGCAGGCTTACGGGGCCGAGATCCTGTTGACGCCGGCTGCCCGAGCGACCGATGGAGCCATCGAAAAGGCTTACGCCCTGGCCCGGGAGTACCCGCAACGCTATTTCCTCACCGATCAGTACAACAACGAGGCCAACTGGCGCTCCCATTACGACCAGACCGCACCGGAGATCTGGGAGCAGACCGACGGCCGGGTCACCCACGTGGTGGCCACCCTTGGAACCTCAGGCACCGTGATGGGCCTGAGCGCCTGGTTCCGGGAATTCCAGCCGCAGGTGGCGGTGGTGGCGGTGGAACCGCACCTCGGTCACAAGATTCAGGGCCTGAAAAACATGAAGGAGTCGTATCGGCCGGGGATTTTTGACAAGTCGGTGCCGGCCTCGATCGTCACCATCGACGATGACGAGGCCTTCATCACGGCCCGTAAACTGGCGCGGCAGGAGGGCATATTCGTCGGCATGAGCAGCGGCGCGGCCATGTATGCCGCCCTGCAGCTCGCCGCGACGCTTTCGGAAGGATTGCTAGTGGTCATGCTGCCGGACGGTGGCGAGCGTTATCTGAGCACGCCGCTGTTCACCCCCAAGGAACCGCCGGCCGAGGGCAAGAAACCGCGGTTGCGTTTTTTCAATACCATGAGCAAGAAGAAGGAGCCGTTCGTACCGGCCAGCAAGGAACGGGTCACCTTTTATTCCTGCGGGCCAACCGCCTATCAGCCGGCCAGTCTGTCGTTGTGCCGCCGCTTTGTGGTCGCCGATCTGATCGTGCGCTATCTCGAGGCCCGCGGCCATGAGGTCGCCTCCTACATGAACTTCACCGATCTCGACGACAACACCATCGCCGGAGCGGAGGAGGCCGGCCTGGGGCTCAAGGAATTTACGGAACGGTATATCGACAGTTTCCTGTCCGACATCGATACCCTCGGGGTGCGTCGGGCCAATGGCTACCC
>JAUVWB010000358.1 GCA_030604345.1 Desulfofustis sp.
CGCAGAGTTCTTCATAGGCCTCGGGAAAGGAGGCTGCCATGGTCGCGATGTCTTCGGTCATACGAATACCGGCGACCACGTCCTCGCCCTGAGCGTTGATCAAAAAATCGCCTTCGAGGCCCGGCTCCCCGGTCGAACCGTTACGGGTCATGGCCACGCCGGTGGCGCAATCGTTGCCCATGTTGCCGAAGACCATGGTGACAATGTTGACGGCGGTACCGAGATCGTGAGGGATGTTGGCGGCATTACGATAGTCAACGGCCCGCTTGCCGTTCCAGCTCTTGAAGACGGCCTCGGTGGCCATGCGTAACTGCTCGAGCGGGTCTTGGGGGAAATCGATCTGGGTGTGGTTGCGGAACACGTTTTTGAACCGGTCGGTGACCTCTTTCCAGTCGGCCGCCTGCAGGTCGCTCTCCACGTTAACTCCGGCTTTCTGGCGGGCTGCGGTGAGGACATGTTCAAAGACCTCGTCGGCGACGCCCATGACCACCGAACCGAACATCTGGATGAGGCGTCGGTAAGCGTCGAAGACAAACCGCTCATCGCCGGTGAGGGTGACCATGGCCTGGGCGGTCAGGTCGTTGAGACCGATGTTGAGGACCGTGTCCATCATCCCGGGCATGGAAAACTTGGCGCCGGATCGGCAGGACACGAGCAGCGGCTGGCGCGGGTCGCCGAACGTCTTGCCGGTATCGGCCTCGATGGTGTGCAAGGCCTGCAGAACTTGATCCCACATACCGTCCGGAAAGATGCCGCCGGCCTCGAGATAGACGTTGCAGGCCTCGGTGGTGACGATGAAACCGGGAGGAACGGGGACTCCGATGCGGACCATCTCCGCCAGGTTGGCCCCTTTGCCGCCGAACAGCGCGCGGATGTCATCCCAGCTTCCGCCGACATAGCGTTCGGCGGTATCCAGTTCATCGAATCGGTAAACCCATTGCCGAGTTGTCATGGTTCCTCTCTCCGGTCAGGTAATGGTTGCATGTGGTCCGTTTGCGAAACGTTACTGGCAGACGAGTCGGCCGGTTACGAGTGAGCGGTGTGTCTGCTGGGGCCCCAGCGGCGCCGCCGGTCGAGGCTACGGCTGCTGCCCAATTATAACGCAGTTGGCGGAGAAAATATAGGCCAGTGTCGGGGCCGATCGGCGTGGAGAGGGGGGTGGAGTGAGAAAAAAGTATGACAAAAATGACAAAAATGTAAATATAATTATTTTGCTATTGCATTAAATGTCGGAAATGTTACTTTCTGCAAAGTAGCGACGCCGTGACCGTGTCGGCTTCATCAGTTTGGCCGTCTCCGCTGACGGTGATGGTAAAACCGGATGGTCGACAGGGCTCAACGCCAGGACAGAGGGTGCCGGGGGCAGGTTATTTCCGGCCAGTCCCAACCCACGTATCTATGAAAGGAGATAGGAGATGACAGCAAAAGATGTGATCAAGATGGCCCAGGAAAACAAAGCGGTCATGGCTAACTTTAAATTTCTCGATTTCCCGGGTATCTGGCAGCATTTCGCCGTGCCGATCTCGGAACTCACGGAGGAGGTGTTCGAGGAGGGCTTGGGCTTTGACGGGTCCTCCATCAGGGGGTGGCAGTCGATCAATACCTCCGACATGCTGATCGTGCCCGATGCCGAAACGGCATTCATGGACCCGTTCATGGAATATCCGACCATCACCATGATCTGCAATATCGTCGATCCGATGACCAAAGAGCAGTATACCCGGGATCCGCGTTTCATCGCCCAGAAGGCCGAAGCCTATCTGAAAGCCAGCGGCATCGGCGACACCGCCTTTTTCGGGCCGGAAGCGGAATTCTTCATCTTCGACGGCATCCGTTTCGATCAGACCGCCCATAGCGGCTACTACTACATCGAATCGACCGAGGGTATCTGGAATTCGGGTCGAGAAGAAAACCCCAACCTCGGTTATAAGCCGCGTCACAAGGAAGGTTATTTCCCGGTTCCGCCCACCGACAGCCAGGTCAACCTGCGCACCGAGATGGTCATGGAGATGCTCAAGTGCGGCATCTATGTGGAGCGCGAGCATCACGAGGTGGCCACGGCAGGCCAGGCCGAGATCGACATGCGGTTCGACAGCCTGGTGCGGATGGCCGACAAGAACATGCTGTTCAAATACATCATCAAGAACGTGGCCCGCCGGCACAACAAAACAGTCACCTTCATGCCCAAACCGCTGTTCGGTGACAACGGGTCGGGGATGCACTGCCACCAGTCGATCTGGAAAAAGGGCAAACCTCTGTTCGCCGGCAACGGCTATGCCGGTCTCAGCGACATGGCTCTCTACTACATCGGCGGTATTCTGAAGCATGCTCAGTCGCTTGCCGCGCTCACCAACCCCACGACCAACTCGTACAAACGGTTGACGCCGGGTTTCGAAGCTCCGGTGAACCTGGCCTATTCTGCCCGCAACCGCTCCGCCGCCATCCGCATCCCCACCTACTCGGCCAGCCCCAAAGCCAAGCGGGTCGAGGTCCGTTTCCCCGATCCGTCGTGCAACACCTATCTGGCCTTCTCGGCGATGCTCATGGCCGGTCTCGACGGTATCGAGAACAAGA
>JAUVWB010000311.1 GCA_030604345.1 Desulfofustis sp.
ACCATAAAGTTGGCCAAGCGCGGCATCCGTTTCTACGAAGGCCGGGATATGGATATCATGCAGGGCGTCACGGTCGAGGAGGTGATGCGCACACAGGTGATCTCGGTGGATAAGGACCAGCCACTGCCCGAACTCATGGCCCTGTTCCATGAGACCAATCTGGTCGGTTTCCCGGTGGTCACCCAGGGCAGGAAACTGTGGGGCATCATCACCTTGCAGGATGTCCACCGCGCCCAGTCACAGGGCGACGGCCTGGTTCGCGATCTGAAGGTGGCCGACCTTGCTGTGGAAAGACCGATATCTGTCTACCCGGACGAACCGATCTGGGTCGCCATCCAGAAGATGTCCCCACGCGATCTGGCCCGCTTGCCGGTCATCTCCCGCGACGGATCGCTGCGGCTGGTGGGCATGATCAGCCGCAGCGACATCCTCCGCGCCTATGACGTGGGGGTGGTGCGCAAGCAGAGAGGACAGATCATGGAGCAGCAGACCACGTTGCGCTCCTCCACCGAGACCGGTTTTGTCGAGTTCGTTCTCAACGAGGACGACAGCTGCTGCAACGTCAGCGTCAGGAACCTGCCGTTGCCGCAGCATGTCAATCTGGTGTCGATCCGCAGAGGAGGAAAAACCATCGTCCCGCGCGGCAACCACCAACTGCTGCCCGGCGATGTGCTCACCGTGTTCGGTCGGCTGGAGGAAATCAAACACCTGAAGGACTTCCTCAACGCCTGCCCGCTGCCGTCACCACACGAGTGATCACCCCTTCCTGCGGGGATTACGCTTCAAGATAGGCCAGCATCGCTTCGGCAGCCTGTCGCCCTTCGGCAATGGCGGTGACCACCAGATCTGAGCCGCGCACCGCATCACCACCGGCGAAAATCTTGTCAACCCCGCTCTGATAGGGCAGGCGCGTCCCGCCTCCCACCACGATCCGGCCCCGTCGATCATAGCTTACCCCGGCAGCCTCCAACCACGGGGTCGGCTCCGGGGTAAAGCCGAAGGCCAGAATGACGGCATCGGTTTCCAGGATGTGCTCGGTTCCTTCCTGCGCCAGCGGGCGCCGGCGCCCTCGTTCGTCCGGCGGGCCCATCTCGGTCCTGATCACCTCGACACCGGTGACCCGACCCGCACCATCGACGATCATGGCGCGCGGCTGCAGGTTCCAGAGGAACTCCACCCCTTCATCCCGGGCATTGGCAACTTCCCGGACCGATCCGGGCATATTCTGTTCGTTGCGCCGGTCGGCGCAGCGCACCCGGTCCGCCCCTTGACGAATCGCCGTACGCAGACAATCCATGGCCGTATCGCCGCCCCCGAGCACCAGGACCTGCCGTCCCCGCAGTGATACGTACTCGGCCCCCGGCCAAGCAAAACCGCGCTCGTGGCAGACGGTGCCGACCAGATAGTCCAAGGCCCGATAGACGCCACTCGCCTCCTCGTTGGCAAGGCCGCCGCTGATCGGCCGATAGCTGCCGGTGGCGACGAACACGGCGTCATACGCGGCCAGGAGATCGGTAAAAGCGATGTCTGTACCGATCTCCCGGCCAAGCATGAATTCGATGCCCATGTCGGTAAACACCTGCCGGCGCCGCACCATGACATCCTTTTCCAACTTGAATTCGGGAATGCCAAAGGTAAGCAGCCCGCCGATTTCGGGATATCGATCGAAAACCGTCGGCCGCACGCCGTTACGCACCAGGATATCAGCGCAACCGAGCCCGGCCGGCCCGGCCCCGATCACCGCCGCCCGCTTACCGGAATACATCACCCGGGACAGATCCGGCCGCCAGCCCAGGGAGAAGGCGGTGTCGACCAGGTATTTCTCGACCGAACCGATGGTCACCGCCCCATACTCGTCATGCAGCGTACAGGCTCCCTCACAGAGCCGGTCCTGGGGACAGACCCGGCCACAGACCTCGGGGAGACTGTTGGTGAGATGGCAGCGCTCCGCCGCCTCGAAGATCCGCCCTTCGCCGGCCAGCTTCAGCCAATCCGGGATATGATTGTGCACCGGGCACCGCCACTCGCAATAGGGGTTGCCGCAGCCGAGACAACGGTTGGCCTGCAGACGCATCTGGTTGTCGGTAAAGAGGCGGTAGATTTCTCGGAAGGTGGTAATCCTCGTCCGCAACGATCTCTTTTGCGGATCGACCCGCTCCACCTCGAGGAATTGAAAGACGTTCTGGTCCATATACTGTTTTCGAGGGCTCAGACTATTGAGTGGTAAGCAGCAATTCGACGGCCGAACGTCCCCGTCGGCCAAGCAGATCCTCCACGCGCAACCCTTTCGGCTTGATCAGCTTGAAGTGGTCACTGCACGTGGCAAAATCCTCAAGGATCTGCTCGGCGCGCCGACTTCCGGTCTCGGCATGGTGGGCGGCGATCATGCCCCGCAGATATTCCTTGAGCTGCAGGTGGCCGGCCAGCGACAGGATCTCCACCAGTTCCCGGTTTATCCGCCGCCGGCAGGTGTCGGTTTCGTCGTAAAGGTAGGCGAAACCGCCGGTCATACCGGCACCGAAGTTGATGCCGATCTCACCAAGGATCGCCACCACGCCGCCGGTCATGTATTCACAACCGTTATCGCCGATCCCCTCGACCACCGCCTGGGCCCCCGAGTTGCGGACGGCAAATCGTTCGCCGGCCCGACCGGCCGCATAGAGGCGGCCGCCAGTGGCGCCGTAGAGGCAGGTATTGCCGATAATCACCGACTCGTGCGAACGATACGAGACCCCGGCCGGCGGTCGGACCACCAGCATGCCGCCGGCCATCCCCTTGCCCACATAATCGTTGGCATCACCGGTCAACACCAGGCGTAGACCGCCGACGTTCCAGACCCCGAAACTCTGACCGGCGGTACCGGTCAGCTCGATGGTGATCGGATTGGCTGACAGTCCCTGGTTCCCGTAGCGGTAAGCTATCTCTCCGGACAGCCGTGCACCGACCGATCTATCGGTATTTCTTATCGTGAAATTCCCA
>JAUVWB010000084.1 GCA_030604345.1 Desulfofustis sp.
CTCGATAACGCGAGATAACTATAGGTGTTTTGCAATCCTCCGTCAACGACTGGGGTTAATGGTAGGCAGTCAATGAACAGCAGTTGCCCATCGACACGGATCGCGCTATGGTCAGACCACAAACGATCATAATTGCGGAGTGAACGAGATGAATGGCAACCAGACGAAACGATCGATAATCCTCGTCGGCGCCCGAGCGGTGGGTAAGACGACCATCGGTCGAAAACTAGCCGCGTCGCTTGGCTATGCATTTTGCGATACGGATGAGTTGATTCAAGAACAGGCGGGGCGCGCCATCGCCGAACTGGTCGCTGAGCAGGGCTGGCCGGCCTTCCGCGCCTTGGAACGAGAGGTTTTGGTCGACTGCGCTGATCGGGAAAGCACTGTCGTGGCCACCGGGGGCGGGGCCGTCTTACACCTGGATGTCTGGCCTCAGATCAAACGCCGGACGTTTGTTGTCTGGCTGACGGCGCCGTTGGCTGTCGTGCGCGCCAGGCTCGGGGCGGATCCGCACAGCGTTTCGATGCGGCCTTCGCTGACCGGTGAGGATGTTGTGCATGAGTACGAGAGGGTCCTGAGGCAACGGGAGCCGCTGTATCGCGACGTGGCCGATCGGATAATCGATTGCGACGCTCTTGACAGCGATCGTATCGTTTCCGATATTATGAAGATATTGGTTTTTTCATGAGCTCAATGGAGCAGTCCGAGTGAACTCCCGATCCGGGATCAGTTCCGCGCTTTGATGTCCTGTTGTTGAAACGGCTTCACGTCGAGACGCGGTGAATACGAGGTGGCGGTGAAGGATCAAATCGAATCCATCTGGATGCTGGCCCGGGAATACGGGGAGATCGCTGGCGCCGGCGGGGTCAAGGATGTGGTTGCCCAGCTCTCCAAGGCGCTGGCCAGCGGCGGCAAACGGAAGGTGCAGGTGATCTTGCCCTGCTATGGATTCGTCTCTCCGACCGCTCTGGGATTCTCGCTTCTCACCGATCCGCTGCGGCCCGATCAGCCATTGACGTATGAAGTGGCGATGAACTATGTGGGCCAAGAACGGGTCGAGCGGGTCCGGGTCTGGCACCGGGTCCAGGATCGGGTGCAGCTTCATCTGCTGGAAGCGGAACGATTCCTCGAAAAAGGGGGAATTTACACCTATACCCGGCAGGAACAGCAAAGGGAGTCCTGGAAAACCCAGGGAGCTGGGCACTACGACTATTTTGCCATGAACATCCTTTTGCAGAAGGCAGCGCTCGACCTGCTCATCCTGCTTGGCGAGCGGCCGCAGATCATCCACTGCCACGATGGCCATACCGCGGTGACCCCGGCGCTGATGCGCGAATGTTCCGGCTATCGCCATTATTTCAGGTCCACGGCGGCGGTGGTGACGATCCATAATGCCGGCGTCGGTTATCATCAGGAGGTCTCCGATCTTCCTTTTGTGCAGGCGATTACCGGTTTACCATGGCGGGTGGTGCGGGGATCCTGTCTTGATCACAGTTTTGATCCCTTTATCGCCGCCGGCAGCTACGCCTCGCTGTCTACGGTGAGCGATAACTATGCCCGGGAGCTGCAGGAATCGGATCATGATTATCTTACCGGCTGGCTCGGGCACCGATTGCGTGACCGGGGGGTGGTGATCAGCGGCATCACCAACGGCATTGATCCGTCCGATTTTGACCCTCGGTATCCCGATCGGGCCGGAATCGCCGCTGCCTACGACCTGACTGACGACACTGATGATTTAAGCGGTAAGCGAGTCTGCAAGCGCGAGTTGCTGCAGGCCCTAGCGGCACCGGCCGCGCCGGATGACGACAGCCGGGTCGGATTTCTTACTTACGACGAGGAGGCCCCGCTCTTTACCTTCATCGGCCGACTCAGTGATCAGAAAGGGGTCGATGTGCTGGTGGACGCCATGCGGCTCTTTCTCGCCGGCCCTCACCCGGCACGGTTTGTCTGTTTGGGCAGCGGTGGAGAGCAAGAAGAGTCAGCGTTGGCGGCAGTGGCACAGCATCCGCATTATCACGGTCGGGTCTGTTTTCTCCGGGGATTCGATCCGCGGCTTGCCAACAGGATCTATGCTGCCGGGGATTTCTTTGTTATTCCATCACGCTACGAGCCATGCGGGTTGACTGATTATATCGCCCAGCTATTCGGCAACCTGCCGGTCGTGCATCACGTGGGCGGCCTGGTCAAGGTGATCGATGGGGAGACCGGGTTTGCCTACCAGGACAACACGTCGGAACAGTGTGTCGAGGCGTTGTTCCGGGCCCTGAAGACCTACGGGCAGCGGCCGCTGTTGCGGCAGATGCAGAAAAATGCGGTGGACAAGATCTACCGGCACCATACCTGGGCCGAGGTGAAAAAGAACTATCTCTCCCTCTACCGGGAGACTCGTTCACAATTGCTGCGCCGATCGCGCAGATAAGATAACCGTAGCCGTCCACCGGGTTGCCCGGTGACGGAGCAGAGGAGGTACGTGATGACTATTCGCATCGGGATTAACGGGTTTGGCCGGATCGGCAGGAACATGTTCAGAGCGATCGGTGCCGATCCGCTGTTTCGGGACATCGAGGTGGTGGCGATCAACGATCTGACCGACAACCAGACGCTGGCTCATCTGCTCAAATACGATTCGATCATGGGGGTTTCTCCGCGGGAAATTGTCGCTGACGATCAGGGGATCACGGTTGACGGGCGACACATCGTAGTGACCAGCCACCGTAGTCCGGCTGATATTCCGTGGGGTGATCTTGGAGTTGATTACGTTGCCGAATGCACCGGCATTTTTCGTGATGCGGACGCGGCAGGAACGCATATCGACGCGGGGGCCAAAAAGGTCGTTATTTCCGCGCCCGCAAAGGGGAATGTCAAGACATTCGTGATGGGGGTAAACGAAGACGAATACGACCCCACGACCCACCATGTGGTGTCCAACGCCTCCTGTACCACCAATTGTCTCGCACCGGTGGCCAAGGTCATCTTGGATCGCTTCGGTATCAAACGAGGGTTGATGACCACCGTTCACTCCTACACGGGCGATCAGCGGCTGCTGGATTTTCCGCATTCCGACCTGCGCCGGGCCCGGGCAGCGGCGTTATCGATGATTCCCACCCAGACCGGTGCGGCGGCTGCCGTTTCATTGGTTATCCCGGAACTAAAGGGTAAATTCGACGGTCTCGCGGTGCGGGTTCCGACCCCGACGGTGTCGTTGGTGGATGCCGTCATGGAGGTGGAACAGGAAACAACGGTGCCGGAAGTCAACCAAGCTTTGCAGGAGGCGGCCAACCGCTACCTCGGATACACCGATCTGCCTCTGGTTTCCATCGACTTCCAGGGTGACCCCCATTCCTCCATCGTCGACGGACCGTCCACCAAAGTGATCGGCTCAACGGTCAAGGTGATGAGCTGGTACGACAATGAGTGGGGTTATGCGAACCGGATGCTCGATCTCATTTTGCACATGGAGTCCCGGCGGCCCTTGTGATGACCACTGCCCATGACGAAGGAGGATGGCTGCGTTCCGGTAACGGCTCCGCTGGCCAAGGCCACATCGACTCGGATGCCCTGAAGGCGAATCTGCTGGAGACGGCAGAGGAGGTCGAGATACGGTCGGAATTCTTGCCCTTGCTCGATGCGGTGGCCGCCTTTCGCGGTGTACACGGACAACTGGAAAGCCTACTTTACGAGATCTGTCATCCGTATCGCAACTGGCAGTTGATTTTACCGCTGCTCCGCGGTTTTATCCTGAAAAATTACCATCACTATCGCAAGGGTGATGCCGGGCCGGCTTCGTTTCGCCTCTTTTCCGGGCTGTTGTTTGAGGCTCTGAGCGATTCATTGAAAAACCCGACCTTGCTCAGCCAGATCTTCGAGGCCCAATGGGCCTGGCTGGACAAGCTTGTCTCGCAGCTGGAGGCCGGAGAACTGGAGCGGTTCGGCGCAGTCATCAACGAATTGTTGCTCCGGCTGGTGACTCTTGATGAAACCGATGATGACCTCCTGATGCACTTGGTGCACGGCCAGCAATCGGTGAAGCGGGTCATCAATCGGTTGCTCCACCTCTGTGAACGGTCATCTGTCCAGCTTGATCTGGGCCCTATGGGGCGCTTTCTACGCCTGCTTCTTCGAAAGAACTACGATTACTGGTTGAGCGAAGATGACCCGCTTCCCTGGTTCCTGGAACGGTGCCAACTGACAGCCGAGGATTTTCATAAGCAGCAGGTGTTTTCCGCCATCTCCCACGAGGCGATCCGCGGCTATCAAAGCCAATTGCGGGCCATCGAGAGTGAACAAAACGATAGCGAATCCGCGGTCAGGAGGCTTCTCGAACTGCCGTCGCATATCGATATCGTCCGATTCTATAAGGAAGTTCCTGCCCACCTCAGTGGTATCGACGTCAATGCGGCCAGTGGCCAGATCCAGGGTTCCGATGCCGCCGCAGTCCTGGCCGAGAACCACAAGCTGTTGTTCATGTTTAAAATCATGGACACCCATGGCTTGCATCTCATCCACGAGGAGACCTTGCGCGAGATCAACCGCAGCCTGGTTATCCTGGTCCGGCAGCAGAGTTTTGAGGAAATCGAGGAATTCCTGCTGACCGCTTTTCAGCTGCTCAAGGCAAACGTCAGAAAGTATCCGCACACCTCCTTGCAATGCATTCAGGTCCTCGGCGGCGAGGTCTTCCGACGCGGTAACAGCCGCATGGTGGAGGCGTTTCTCTGGGGTGTGGTGCGCTTTGGTTTCCAACCGGCCAACGTCACCGGTGTCGATGAAAACTGGCAGCCGATCATCAACCCGGCTCATTTGAGCAACATCAGGGTGTGGCTCAATCGGATCATGCAAGAGCCGAAATGGTGCGCCACCTTATTCTCGGCCCTGATTATCCATCTTCGGTTGACTGGTACCTGCGTCAAGGACACCGATCTGTTTCAGCGCGATATTACCCAGCTCCTCAATCATCAGATAGAACCGATCTATAACCTGACCAAACAATTCACCAAGCTGATGCCCGTATTCTTTAACGAAATCGGGGCAGAAGGTGAGTTGCGAGATGTGTCGACAGCCCTCGACGAGACACATCGCCGCAAAGACGTGCTGATCCATTTTCTGCGTAAGCAGAGCCATGTGGAGAGCTCCAACCTGATTGTCGACTTCATCCGGGCCATTTTCAAATTCTGGAAGAGCAGAAACACCGACGTGTTGTTGCCTTACGTCCCTCCCGAAGTCTACAGCCGGGTCAAGACCCAGGGACCGTTTATCGATGAGCAGGTGGTGCTGGCGGAGCGGGTTATCAAGGAGTTCTCCCTGGCCCAGGTGGACGACATCCTCCACATCCGCCAAGATGATCTGCAACGCTTTCTCGATCGGCAGGAGGACTGCAGCGGCGAAGAGCGAGGCCGGTACGCCTTGCTGGTGCGGATGTTCAAGCTGCTCCACAAGAAATACAATCTCGGTTTCCAGGAACTGCGTTCAGAGTTGCAGCAGGCTTCACGGGAAGGCTTTCCCCTGATGGAGGAGTTGCTGAACAAACTTGACGATCGCGACATCGAAGGGGTGGTGGAATCGATTCTTGACGCGTTGGAGCACCTGCGTGAAGACATCCTGGCCGAACAACAGTTCACCGCCAGGGAGGAGATCTATTACAAGCGCCATATCGCCGTCGATATCCCGTCGGTCTACGGACGCTATCGGGAACGAAAATTCGACAGCCTGTCCCTAACCTTCCGTCTGGAGAACCTGGCCAACATCTATCTGGAGATGTTGCCGGATACGGTGAATCTCTCTTTTATCACCAAGGCCACCTTTTACGTCATCGCCCGTTGTTTGAAGTTGTATCGTCGGGCCCTTCATGTGGACGGCATCGCCTCGCGCAAGCTGGACACCTACCTGGCGTTGCTCACCTCGTCGCTGCAGATCAGGCGTTTCAGTTACACCCAGTATCTCGATATCTTCCGCGGCCTGTCGGAAGGGGTCAAAGACGTCATCTACGCCTATTACACCAATATCCATCAGAACAACCTGTCGTTGATTATTCCCCAGATCGGCCGGGACAACCTGTTGCCGCGGTATCGGGCATTGTATAACGACGCCGAGATGGCCAACACCGTACACAGTCTCTCAGAGGCCTTTTTCCGGGACCTCATCGCCTCGTCGTTCGGCCTCCAGCATCTGGACAACTTCATTTTGCGGGTAATTCAAACCCTTGAGAACCAGCGGGAAATTCTCGATGAGACGACGCTGGATCTATTGATGACCTACAACCCGGAAAAAGCGATCTCCCTGCTCGACAGCATAAATCCCTATACCCATGATCTTATTCACCTGGGCAACAAGGGCTTCAACCTGGTCACTCTGACCGAAGACAAGCAACCGGTGCCGCCGGCCTTTGTCATAACCACCGAGGTGTTTCGCTGTCGCGAGGTTATTTTCGATTTTCCCAAGGCGCGGCAGGAGTTGATGCGCCAGATCCGCGCCGCGCTGACGCACGTCGAGCAACAGACCGGACTCGTTTTCGGCGCCCCGGAACGGCCGTTGATGCTTTCCGTGCGCAGCGGCGCCGCTTTATCGATGCCGGGCATGATGGCCACCATCCATAATGTTGGCCAGAATATGGAGTTGGTCGAAGAGTATGTGGCCTTGCACGGCAACGAGTATTTCGCCTGGGACAATTACCGCCGTTTTCTGCAGTCCTGGGCCATGGTATCCGGTGTTGAGCGGGAGGCCTTCCAGGAATTGATGAACGAGGCGAAGGCGCGCTACAACGTCAACTTGAAGCGGC
>JAUVWB010000114.1 GCA_030604345.1 Desulfofustis sp.
ACGCCAGCCGCCACCATCGACGATCTGACGTCGCCCCCCCGCACGGGGAGCGTGGATTGAAACCTGCTTGACAGTGAAGATTGTCAGGACAACAGTGTATGAAGAGCGGAGTTGCACAATGCAGGAAGGATGAGCAGGGGGCTGGAACTGGGACATCAGCCTCCTGCTCATCCACGCAACAGCAGGGTGACCATTTGATCGGAGATGACAGATGACAACTCAGCAGAAGTCTTTCAGCAAGGCGGAAAATGAGGTCATGCCGGAATTTCGCCGCCGGATCAACGAGGCCGAATCAACCGAGGATGTAAAAAAATTCTTCACCTACACCATTCGAGAATTATTTGACAAAATCTTCCCCGACGGAGCCCAGTTAAATCTGGACGAGATTCGCCTGCAGCCTGAAGAATCTCCCGGTTATTGGATCAGTGAATCGGTGCTGGGCCGGGAAGATGTGACCGGTGTCTGGTCGATGTCGGATCTCCCCAATATCCTGGAGCGGTTGGCGCAGGTTGCCGGCAATCGCCATGCACACCTGATGAAGAACCCGCAACGAAGCGAATCGAAGATACGCATGTAGCGTTAGCGACTGCGTGTGCCTTGTCTGGCCCGTTCCAGCAGGCGAAGATTGCCTTCGCGCAGGGCCGGGTCGTTGCCGGCGAGACTGTCGACTTTGAGGCAGAGTTGCTCGGTGCGGGCGTGGTTGCCTTGCGCAAAGACGGCTTGGGCGAGGGCGTACCAGTAATGGGGATTCCTCGGTTCAATCCGCAGTGCCCGTTCGAGCATGAGTTCTGCTGCGGCTGGGTTTCCCTGCTGCAGTGCTGCCTGTGCATCACGGTAGAGTGAAGCGGCCGGGCCTGCCACCGGTTTTGCCGGGGGGGCCGGTGCCGGTCGCGGCGGGGGCGGGTGGGGCGCCGGCTCCGGCATCGCCGGCGGTCTTTCCGGCCGGGTGGGCGGTGGCGCCGGGTACGGAGGATAATAGGTCGCACAGGCGCCCAGGGTGAGGAGCAGCAGGGCCGTGATGGCTCGGCAGCAGAGAGAAGTGAGTGCCCGGTTCATGATATCAGAGGGTCGTGCCATGGGCTGTGTCAGCGTAAAAGTTGGTTGAAGGAGTCGATGACTTCCCTGATCGTTCGATCGATGGTCTCGCCGATGGCCGGAAAGCGGGGTGGCGCAGGCTCGGTGCCGGCGATGAACGGCAGAGGGCTGGCGGTCTGGCGATCAATAGAGGCCCAGGTGATGCCCGGGGGCTCGGCCGGTTCCAGCGGGCTCGTCGGGAGCCTTTCGAAGATCTGCTGCCACACCTGCATGGCGCCACCGGAACCGGTCACCGAGGTCGGCTGGTTGTCGTCCCGCCCCAGCCAGACCACCCCGAGGTGGCTGCCGGTGAAACCGGCGAACCAGCTGTCACGCAGGTCGTCCGATGTGCCGGTCTTGCCGGCGACGCTCAGGCTGCGCACCTTCGGTGAACGCAGCAGGGATGCGGCGGTACCGTCGGTGACGACCCGCTGCAGGGCGTGGGTCAGCAGGAAGATGGTTTCCGGCGGGAACTGTTGTTCCACCGTCAGGCCGTAATGGTCGAGCAGCCGATGGTCGGCGGCCATGACGCTGCTGATGGCCCGCAGCGGGGTGCGAAAGCCGCCGGCGGCTATGGTCTGATAGATCGTGCAGACTTGGAGCGGGCTCATGTCGACGGCACCAAGCAGCAATGACGGGAAGGGCTGCGGCTGGTCGGAAGAGCCGAGCCGGGTAATGGTAGCGGCGACCTGATCAAGTCCCACGGCTAAACCGAGACGAACCGTGGCCAAGTTGTAGGAGTTGGCCAGAGCGAGGTAAAGCGGGACCGGACCGTGCTCCTGCCGGTCGTAATTGTGTGGGCGCCACTCCTCTTTGGTGCCGGGGCTGAGGGTGACAGCGGTATCGTCGAGCACTGAGGCGAGCGTATAGCCTTGCTCCAGAGCGGCCAGGTAGACGGCCGGTTTGATCAGCGAACCGATTGGTCGGCGGGCCTGCAGGGCGCGGTTGAACCCGTCCCGGCCGGCGATTCTGTCACCGGCAACGGCGAGTACGTCCCCGGTTTCTCGGGCGGTGACGAGGGCCGCTCCCTGGAGGTTCTGCTCTTTGGTTGCTTCCAGGGCGTCGATGGTCCGGCGCAGACTGTCTTCCACCTGCAGCTGCAGGCTCGGATCGAGCGTGGTAAGTATCTGCAGACCGGCACTGGTCAGATCCTCTTCCCGGTAATGGGCGGATAACTGCTGTCGCACCAGATCGAGAAAGGCGGGGAAGCGATTGAATCCTTCCCGGCGCTGACCGCTGTCCACGACCTGATAGGCACGGGACGTCGCATAGGCCGCCGGGTCAATCAGGCCATGATCGGCCATGGTTGTCAGTACCGTATCGCGACGCTGCCGGCTGCGCTCCGGGTGACGAAACGGATCGTAGGCGGACGGACCTTTGACCAGGCCCACCAGCATGGCCAGCTGGTCCGGACGCAGATCGTCCAGTTGGCGGCCGAAGTAATGGTGGGCGGCGAGTGCGAAGCCGTGTATGGCGCGATTCCGATCCTGCCCGAGAAAGATCTCGTTGACGTAGGCGGTGAGGATTTCATCTTTGCTGTAATGGCGTTCCAGCACGAGCGCCATGAGCGCCTCTTTGGCCTTGCGCGCCATCGACCGCTCCTGGTTGAGGAACAGGTTTTTGACCAGCTGCTGGGTAAGCGTGCTGCCGCCCTGGACCACTCTGCCGGCCTTAATATTGGCCACCAAAGCTCGAAAGATGGCGGTCGGCGCCAGACCGACATGATCGTAAAAGGAACGATCCTCGATCAGCAGCAGGGTCTGGACCAGTGCCTCGGGGATCTCGTCACGCTTGACGACGATCCGGTCTTCATGGACAAGCGGGTGGAAGCTGCCGATTTGGGCGGGGTCGAGACGGGTGAACGAGACCGGGGTGCGGCTTTTTCCTTCACTGATGGTGGCGATAGCCGTGTCGTTGAAGAGTATGGTCAGATCGCGGGACGGCTCAACGCCTGAAGGGAAATGAAAGCTTCGGCTGATCAAGCGCACCTGCCGGTCGTGGCGATAAAAACTGCCGGCGGCATCCGGTTTTTCGTCGCGGCGATAGCCGGCCAGCACCAGTTCCGTCTCCAGGAGATCCGGGGTCAATGGCAGTCCCGGATAGAGTTCCAGGGGGCGGGCGTACACCTTGGCCGGCAGGGCCCAGCGCTGGCCCTCGAAGCGACTGCGGATCTCCGTATCCAGGCGGTGCAGATAGGTGGCGCCGAAGATGATCGAGACGCCCAGGCAGAGGCCTGCAGCCAGGATGATAACGATACGTCTGGTGATGGTTGGCATAGGGCCACTATACCCTCTTTTCGGGCCTGTTACCCGTGTTGAGCAGCCGGGGGTACTCTTTTTTTCTTCTGTCCTGTGTGACTCGTGTCGGCGGCTCCCCGACTGGGTGCGACTGGCACTTCGCGAAAAGGAGCTTATTGTTACTGGCACGTTTTGACCGAGCTCTGACATGGACGGGCAGCGCCCGGTTCAGAAATTTTTTCATTTTCGACAAGGAAACGATATGGAGCAGAGATGGTTGGCCGTGCTCGATCCGCCGGCCCGACTCAAGCCGGAAACGGATACCACCCTGGCGATCATCGAAGCGGCCGGGCCTCGCGGGATCTGCGTGGATACCGCCCAGATCGAGGATCTGTTTGTGCAGCAAACGGTGCAGGTCAATGCCGTCGGTGTCTCGGGGGAACGCCACCCGGTCCCGCTCGATGAGTATTCGTTGATCCTGATGCGCAAGGAGCCGCCATACGACTTGGCCTTCCACTACGCCACGCAGTTGCTCTCCTTGACCTCGGCGCTGGTGGTCAACAGCCCGTCAGCGTTGCGCGATTTCAACGAAAAACTGATCGCGCTGCACTTCGCCTCGGTCATGCCTCCGACGCTGGTGGCTTCCGATCCGGTAGTGCTGGGCGACTTTGTTGCCCAACAGGGCGGCCGCTGCGTCCTCAAGGCGCTTGACAGCTTTCAGGGGCGTTCCGTGGCCTTGGTCGAGGAGGCGCGGGATCCACAGCTGCGACAGTTCACCGACAACGGCCGGCGACCGGTGATGGTCCAGCGGTTTCTCGATGCCGTGTATGACGGGGATAAGCGGGTCCTGCTGCTCGGTGACCGGGTGCTCGGGGCGGTCCTGCGACGGCCGCGGCAGGGTTTTCATGCCAATTTTGCCAAAAGCGAGGCGCTTGTCTGCTCACTTACCCCCGCCGAGCAGGATATCATCACGCGAGTCGGACCGTGGTTGGTGGAGCGGGGGATCCATTTCACCGGCCTTGATTTCATCGGCGAGCACTTGACCGAGATCAACATCACCTGTCCGACCGGGGTCAAGCAGATCGGCATGCTTGAAGGTCGCGATCTGGCCGGCGACATCGTCGAGTATCTGATCGACCTGAGCCGTGGAGGGGACCGTCATGACCGTGCCGGCACTTGAATTGATCGACCTGCGCAAGACGTATGCCGGCGGTGTCGAGGCGGTTCGAGGTGTCTCGCTGCACGTGGAGGAGGGTGAGTTCTTCGGCCTGCTGGGGCCCAACGGCGCCGGCAAGACGACCTGCATCGGCATTATCACTTCCCTGGTCTACAAGACCTCCGGGACCGTGCGGATTTTTGGCATCGACATCGATCACGATTTTTCGGCGGCCAAACGACTCATTGGCGTGGTACCGCAGGAGATGAATTTTTCCATCTTCGAAAAAGTCGAGGATATCGTCTGCCAGCAGGCCGGCTATTACGGCATACCACGGCGTCAGGCCGCCGAGCGTGCCGAATACTATCTGCGCCGGCTTTCCCTCTGGGATAAACGCCACGTGCCGGCGCGGGAATTGTCCGGCGGTATGAAGCGACGCCTGATGATCGCCCGCGGGCTGGTTCACGACCCCAAACTGCTGATTCTCGACGAGCCGACAGCCGGGGTCGATGTGGAACTGCGTCGCGGCATGTGGGAATTCCTGGAGGGTTTGAACCGGGACGGGCGTACGGTTATCCTGACCACCCACTATCTGGAGGAGGCGGAACAGCTGTGCAACCGGATCGGTATCATCGCCGGCGGCCGGCTGGTTACCCATGCCGACAAACGGGAATTGTTGAAGAGACTGGATCGGCAGACCTTCATCCTGGATCTCGCGTCTCCGGTGACAGCTGTGGAACCGTTCGGGACGGTGCCGTTCACGATTGTCGATGAGACCACGGTGGAGGTGACGTTGCCCCGGGAGCGATCACTCAACGAGTTGTTCGCCCATCTCGACCGGCACGGGTTGACGGTGGATTCCATGCGTACCAAGGCCAACCGGCTGGAAGAAATTTTTGTGGAGATGGTGCAATGACCCAGGCCGATTTGATCTCTTTGAGCAGCATCGCCCGCCGGGAGATGATTCGCATCTTCCGTATCTGGGTGCAGACGCTGGTGCCGCCGGTGGTAACCGCCACCCTCTACTTTCTGATCTTCGGCTCCTTCATCGGTTCCCGGCTCGACGATGTACACGGCTATGATTACATGGCCTTCATCGCTCCCGGCCTGATCATGATGGCCATCATTACCAACTCTTACACCAACGCGGTGTCGAGCTTTTTCAGCAGCAAGTTTCAGCGCAATGTCGAGGAATTGCTGGTCAGCCCGACGCCGGATTGGGTCATCGTCCTCGGGTACGTGTCGGGGGCGATGGTGCGCGGGCTCAGCGTCGGCATCCTGGTGGGACTGGTCAGCCTGGTCTTTGTCCGGATCGTGCCGCACAACCTGCTGTACGTCGTGCTCTTCGCGATTCTGACCAGTTTCGTCTTTGCTCTGGCCGGTTTGATCAACGGCATTTTTGCCAAGAAGTTCGATGATATTTCCATCATTCCCACCTTTGTCATCACTCCGTTGACCTACCTCGGTGGGGTCTTCTATTCCATTGCGCTGCTTCCCGATGTCTGGCGGCTGCTG
>JAUVWB010000004.1 GCA_030604345.1 Desulfofustis sp.
GCCGGAAGGGCAGGTGGTCGGGCAGGTGGAAGTGGTTGAGCAGATCGGCGAATTTCCCGGCAAACACGTAGTAGATTTCCCGTCCATTAAGGCGGGAATTGCCATAGGGGCCATAGGTGTCTCTCACCTCGGCATCGTCAGCCGCCGGCGGAAGCCAATGCGTCTGATAATACGCGGCGGCTTTGCGGTGTACCCCCTCGTCCGGATGGACGTCCGGGGAACTCATGATTGCCATGGCCAGGACCAGGGCAATCATGGCGGCGAGACAGAGCGGCACGAAATCTAAGTCGGCCCCCCACATCTCGGCCAACAGCCCACCGCCATAGAGGAGCAGAAACATGACCAGCAGCCGGATGGCTTCATGCGTTCGGTCCCACTCGGCCGGGAGCAGCTGCGGTTGATATGCATAGGTCGGATCATTGCCCGAGGAAACGGTCAACAGACCATCCGGGGTGGCCGCCGACCGCTCTACCTGGGTCAGCGGCTGGAAAGCTGAAAAGCCATCGTCTCCGATCAGCTCCCGGGTGGTCCATCCGGGTTGAGCGAAGGCAAGTCGGTGAATGGTGCTGGTTCCCTCATAATCATGTGGATCAACCCTGATCCGCTGGGCGTTGCCAAGATCGGTAAAAAAGAAGCGGTAATCCCGTTGTTCCGGGGAAACGAGGAGTCGTACCGAACGCTGCTCAGTGAACGGTTCATCTAACCCGGCCCAGTACAGCCGAAAATAGCAGCGTTTTTCGACGGTGATCGACAGATCAACCCGAGCCCGGTCGACGAAGAACTGGAAATAGACGGTACAGAGAAGCGAACAGGCCCCGATCAGGAACCACTGGTTTCGCAAGGCCGAGACAATACGTGTAATCATGCCGGGACCTCCGGGAAGAAACCTACTTCGAGCAACGGAAGCTACTTCTCACCTCGGCCAACAGATTCCGTCTGTCATGAAGAATCGATCAGGGTGCAATGCAGGTCACAGACGTTGGTGTTGGTCGGCCCGGTAAGCAGCAGCCCGCCGCATTGCTGAAAGAAATGATAGGAATCATTATTTTCCAAATAGGTCTGGAGATGAAGTCCTTTTTTCGCCGCCTGTTCCAGGAGTTCCAGATCGGCGTAGGCCCCCGCGGCGTCGGTGGGGCCGTCGTTGCCGTCGGTGGCGCCGGCGAGGAAGCTGAGATGGCCGGCCAGCTCCCGGTGATGCGCCAACTCAAGCAGGTAGGACAGTGCCATTTCCTGATTCCGGCCGCCCGTGCCGCTGCCCCGTACCTGCACCACCGGCTCTCCTCCGGACAGAATACAGACCGGGGGCTCGGCCAGGGTCGCCTGCGCCGCACAATCAAGAGCGATGGCCGCAAGTACTTTGGCCACCTCGCGGGCCTCTCCGACGATACGGCTGGTCAGACGGATCGGCCGGTAGCCGCGCCGCTGAGCTTCCGCTGCGGCCGCATCGAGGGCTTGAAGATTAGTACCGATGAGGATATTGGTGGTTAAATCCAGTTCCGGGCTCCCCTCCTTGACGGTCTCCGGAATCGCTCCCCGCGCTCCCGCCTCGAGAAAGCGCCGAACCGCCGGGGGGATCTGCTCATCAATGGCATATTTCTTTATAATTTCAATGGCATCGGCGAAGGTAGTGGGGTCAGCGCAGGTTGCCCCCGAGGCGATGCTCGACAACGAATCACCCACCACATCGGAAAGGATGAAGTTGAGGCTGCGGGCCGGCGCCAGCCGGCTCAGCAGACGCCCTCCCTTGATCATCGACAGGTGCTTGCGGATACAGTTGATTTCCTCGATATCGGCACCGCAGGCCAGGAGCAGGCCGGTGGTTTTCTGTTTCTCGGCAAGGGTGATGGCCACCTCCTCACCGTCAACCACCGCCCGGGCAGGAAGCGGCAACAATGCCGATCCACCGCCGGAAATCAGTGAAATCACCAGGGTCTGCTCATCGCTTTGCTCGGCCAACGCCATGATCCGGCGGGCCGCCATAAGCCCGTTTTCGTCGGGAACCGGATGACCGGCTTCAAGCAGGCGGATCTTTTGGAGTTGTTCGGTATGACCATACTTCACGACAATGAGGCCACCGTCCAACCGATCGCCCATGATTTCCTCAAGAGCCAGCGCCATGGGCGCGGTTGCCTTGCCGGCGCCTATGGCGACGATGCGTCGATACCGCTTCAAATCAACCCGCACGTGCCGGGCGCCAAGCTCGATACGGAGCTCATCTCCCGCCAGATGGACGTGTTCCACCAGCATCCGATAGGGATCGACACGATGCAATGCCGCCTGGAATATGGCCGTCAGATCATCCCGTCGCTGCACCCAGCCCATGGCACTCCTCCCTCTCAAAAATCAGTTTGACTGCCGCCCCGCCTACTATACCGTCTCTGTTTCCCATTATCCAGCGTTGCCGGTACCATTATTCAAGGGGAAGCGGGTAGACGCCGGGTAATTTTTGTATTTTCTTCACATTCATCTTCCGCTGAGCTACAATGACACGTTCGCTGAAAGAAATCACCTCCGCTCCTGGTTTCCCGCTGTACACGAATGAACATATCCTTCTACCTGCCGTACGTTTCCTGCCATGGCGCCGCCAACAAAAAGGCTGCCCCAACGGCACGACAGGCGGGAGACGCGATGACGGTACCGGCTCCCGCCTGGTTTCCGCCCTCGTTTTTAGTGCCTTACGCTGCTGCCGATCTGCTGCAGTTGTCCACTCAAGGACTCGATGGCATGGCCCTGTACGGTTTCTTGCAGGAGCAACGTCATGAAATTTGCATCGCCAGCACCTATTGCAGCCGCGGCACGTACCTGAGACCGTGGGAGTTCTCCCGGTTGACGGAGCAGCGAAGAGAGGTTTTGTCCCGGCAGGGCGCGACCAAGTCAACCATCTGGCTGAGCTGTCATTGCAGTGACACTGCACCTGACCTGCTCGGCCCCCATTGCCGTCGACACCTGTTGCTTCCTTATATCGTTTATCAGCCGATTCTGAATCACCGTCAAGGTTTCAGAATTCGTACGCTACCCGGGCAATGGCTCAATCGCCACTCCCTGCAGAGAGCCGACCTCGTTTTTACCGATCGAAAAGCCACGGAAAGAAAGCTCCGTCAATTCGTACCGCAACAACAAATACAGTATCTCAAGCCGCGACTCAATCCCGACCACTTCCCTTTCGATCTGGTGGCCCGCCGCGCTCTGAGGGAACACTGGTCGATCGGTGACCGACGAATCGTCATGACGACCGCCATGCTTCAGCCGGGGGCAAAAACCATCGGGGTCAGAAAAGTTGTCGAGAGTTGCCATAGATTGCGGCAACGCGGGCTGGAGACCTTATTGGTGATCGCCGGCGATGGTCTCGATCGAACCCTGCTGGAACGCGAGGCCCGTGAAAAGCTGGCCGATCAGGTGCTCTTCATCGGCAAGATTCCACGCCATGACCTGTATCGCTACTACAGCGCCGCCGATGTCTTTGCCTTTCCCGGCATCCAGGAGTCGCGAGGACTGGTTTATCTGGAGGCACAAGCGGCCGGCCTGCCGGTGGTTGCCTTTGCCGATTGGAGCGCTGCGGACACGGTTGTTCATGAAAAGACCGGCTTGCTGGCGCCGGCCAGCCAACCGGACCGCTTTACCGGATATCTGGAACGAATACTGACCAACAGAGAGGAACGAATCACCATGCGTGAGGCGGCCAAGAATCACGTTCGCAGCAGTCACGCGGCAGAGGACGGCTACCGTCTCGTCCAGCAGGCCATGGAGGAAATCGTGGCACGGACGAACCAGGCATACTCCTGACGAGTCCCGAACACCGTTTTCCGTCCCACCCGCGTAAGCAGATGACCAGCAACGCATTAACATGGCCCTCCCCGTTGCCGTTCAGTCTGGATTGACCGAGAGGCTGCGCCACCGGAAAAAATGCTTTACCTTTTATCCAGGGCTCTGTATAGAGGGCTCGTTTTTCATGGACCCGCAGACTCATTTAGCGACGGAGAGGGTGCACTCGTGAAGCAGACCATGGAACGCTGGAACACCACCAAGTCAGCCGAATTGTATGGGGTTCCCGAATGGAGCGGCGGCTATTTCACCATCGCCGACAATGGTGAAATGATGGTGCTGCCCGCTGCCGGTGAAACAGGCAGAGCCGTCAGCATCAGCCAGATCGCCAAAGGGGTCAAGGAGCGGGGGCTGGACCTGCCGGTGCTGCTGCGCGTCGAGACCATTCTCGATGCCCCGATTGCCACCCTGAACGAGACCTTTCGCCAGGCCATGGACGAACTCGGCTACCAGGGCTCGTTTCTTGGCGCCTACCCGATCAAGGTCAACCAGCAACAGCAGGTGGTGGAACAGATCACCCATTTCGGCTCCCGCTACCATCATGGCCTGGAAGCGGGCAGCAAGGCGGAACTGATCGCCGCCATGGGCACCATGCGCGATCGCAAATCGGTGCTGATCTGCAACGGTTACAAGGATGAAGAGTTTATCGATCTCGGCCTGTACGCGACAAAGATCGGCTTCACCTGTATTCTGGTGGTTGAGATGCCGGACGAGCTGCCGCTGATCCTGGAACGCTCCAAGGAACTCGGGGCCAAACCGATCCTCGGCATCCGCATCAAGCTCGCCTCCCAGGCCTCGGGCCACTGGGCTGAATCGGGCGGCGACCGCTCCATTTTCGGCCTCAATACCAACCAGGTGATCAAGGCGGTCGATCTCCTGGCCCAAGAGGGTATGCTCGACTGCCTGCAGATGGTTCACTACCACCTCGGCTCGCAGATCTCCAACATCCGCGAAATCCGCTCGGCGGTCCACGAGGCGTGCCAGGTCTATGCCGGCCTGGCCAAGGAAGGAGCGGCGGTTGCCTACCTGGACTTGGGCGGCGGTCTGGCCGTCGATTACGACGGGTCGCAGTCGAATTTCATGTCCAGCCGCAACTATTCGATAAACGAGTACTGCACCGACATCATCGAAGCAGTCATGACCTCGCTGGACGAGGTAGGGATCAAGCACCCGACCATCATCACCGAGTCCGGCCGCGCCCTGGTGGCCTATTACTCGATCCTGCTGTTCAACGTGCTCGATGTCACCCGCTATCGTCCCGACCCGCTGCCGGAACATCTACCCGACGACTGCCCGGCGCAAATCAATTACATGATGGAAACCTTGGAGAAGCTGACCATCCGCAATCTCCAGGAAAGCTTCAACGACATCCTCTTCTATCGCGACGAAGCCAGGCATCTCTTCCACCACGGCAAAATCGATCTGCGCCAGCGGGCCCTCGCCGAACAGATCTTCTGGACAACCATCACCCGGATCTCCGAGTTGTCCAAAGAACTGAAACACGTGACCCCGGAACTGGCCGACCTGGAACGGGTTTTGTCTGATATTTATTATTGTAATTTCAGCGTCTTTCAGTCTCTTCCCGATGCCTGGGCCATCGGTCAGCTGTTCCCCATCATGCCTATCCATCGGCTCAACGAAGAGCCGACCGTCAATGCGGTGCTCGCCGATATCACCTGCGACTGCGACGGCAAGATCGACCAGTTCATCGACCGGCGCGGCGTCCGACGGTTTCTGCCGCTGCACGAACTGAAAAACTCCGACGAGTACCTGCTCGGCGCCTTTCTCGTCGGCGCCTACCAGGAGACCCTCGGCGACCTGCACAACCTGCTTGGCGACACCAATGTGGTAACCGTGCGCATCCTGGACAACGGTGAGTTCGAGTTCGTCAACGAACTGGAGGGCGATACGGTCGCCGATGTCCTGTCCTATGTGGAATACGACCCGAAACGGTTGTTCAACAGCTTCCGCAAGACGGCCGAACGGGCGGTGCGGGCTGAACGGATCACCGCCCAGGAACGAAAACAGATCGTCCAGGCCTATGAAGCCGGCCTGCGCGGCTACACCTATTTCGAACGTTGAACAAAAATGCCAACGGCTCAACGAGCCACCACGCTGGAGAGAAACTGACATGGCACACGTACTGATTGTCGGAGCCGGCGGCGTCGGCAGCGTCGTCGCCCACAAATGCGCCCAGGTTCCATCGGTCTTTACCCGGATATCACTGGCCAGCCGAACCAAGGGTAAATGCGACGCCATTGCCGCTTCGGTTCGGCAGCGTTGCGGTGTCACCATCGACACCTATGCCCTCGACGCCGATCGGGTCGACGAGACGACGGCGCTGATCGAGCGGATCAAGCCGCAGTTGGTGCTCAACGTGGCCCTGCCGTATCAGGACTTGGCGTTGATGGATGCCTGCCTGAAGACCGGGGTCGATTATCTCGATACCGCCAACTACGAGCCACCGGATGAGGCCAAATTCGAATACAAGTGGCAGTGGGCATACCGTCGTTCCTTTACCGAGGCCGGCCTGATGGCCCTGCTCGGCTCCGGTTTCGATCCCGGCGTCACCAACGTCTTTTGCGCCTGGGCACAGAAGCACCGGTTCGACGAGATACACGAATTGGACATCATCGATTGTAACGCCGGTGACCACGGTCAGCATTTTGCCACCAATTTCAACCCGGAGATCAACATCCGGGAGATCACCCAACGCGGCCGCTACTGGGAACACGGTGAATGGGTGGAGACCGACCCGCTCTCCTGGTCGATGACCTACGATTTTCCCGAAGGGATCGGTCCGAAAAAATGCTACCTGATGTATCACGAAGAACTGGAATCCCTGGTCCTGCATCTCAAGGGCCTGAAACGAGCCCGGTTCTGGATGACGTTTTCGGAGCAATACCTGACCCATCTGCGGGTTCTGGAAAACGTCGGCATGACCCGGATCGATCCGGTGGACTATCACGGCACCCCGGTGGTGCCGCTGCAGTTTCTCAAGTCCGTCTTACCGGAGCCGGCCTCCCTCGGTCCCCTGACCAAGGGCCGCACCTGCATCGGCTGCCGGCTCAAGGGGACCAAGGACGGCAAGACCCGACAGCTCTACATCTACAACATCTGCAGCCATGAAGACGCCTACCGCGAGGTCGGCTCCCAGGCGATCAGCTACACCACCGGCGTCCCGGCCATGATCGGGGCGATGATGATGCTCACCGGTACCTGGAAACGGGCCGGCGTCTGGCATATGGAGCAGTTCGATCCTGATCCGTTCATGGAGGATCTGAACCGCCACGGTCTCCCCTGTAAGATCAGCGAGCTGTGATGAAAACCGAACATCCGGTCAATTTTGACCCGGGCCTGGTGAAAACCCCGGCCTTTGTCGTGGACGAAGGCCTGTTGGAGCGCAACCTGGACATTCTCGCCGACATCAAGCGCCGGACCGGGTGCCGCATCCTGCTGGCGTTGAAATGTTTCGCCATGCACAGCGTCTTCCCCCAACTGCGCCGGGTACTCGACGGCACCTGCGCCAGTTCGCCGCACGAGGCGCGCCTGGGCCGGGAGGAATTCGGCGGCGAGGTCCACACCTTCGCCGCCGCCTACTCCGAGGAGGATGTACAAGACCTGGCGGCGACCACCGACCACCTGGTCTTCAACTCGTTTCGCCAGTTCGATCGCTTTCGTGCCCCGGCCAAGGCACGGGCCGAAAGTCTCGGCCGCCGGCTCCGCTTCGGGCTGCGCATCAACCCGGAACATTCGGAAGGTGCCGTTGCCATCTACGATCCCTGCGCCCCCGGCTCACGCCTGGGGATCCGTCGCCGGGATTTTCGGGAGCAAGGCCTGGAACTGATCTCCGGCCTGCACTGGCACAACCTCTGCGAACAGAACGCCGACTGTCTGGAACGGACCATCGGCGCCGTCGAGCGCTCTTTCGGCCCGTTTCTGGCCCGGATGGACTACATCAATTTCGGCGGCGGGCATCACATCACCCGTGCCGATTACGATCGGGATCTGCTGGTCCGTCTGGTCAACGATTTCCAGCAGCGCTGGGGCGTCCAGGTCTACCTCGAACCGGGCGAGGCGGTGGCCCTGAATTGCGGCTTTCTCGTCACCACCGTGCTCGACATCGTCCGCGCCGATGGGGATATCGCCATTATCGACGCCTCGGTGCCGGCCCACATGCCGGATGTTTTAGAGATGCCGTATCGGCCGCATATCATCGGCTCCGGGCAACCCGGGCAAAAGAGCTACACCTGCCGGATTGGCGGCCTGTCCTGTCTGGCCGGTGATGTGGCCGGTGACTACTCCTTCGATCGACCGCTACAGATCGGCCAGCGCCTGCTGTTCACCGACATGGCCATCTATACCATGGTCAAGACCACCACCTTCAACGGCGTCCAGCTGCCCTCCATCATCCGCTGCGGCGCCGGCAATGGAGAACTCCGGGTGGTGCGGACCTTTGCGTATGAAGATTTCAAAACCCGGCTGAGCTGATGATACCACCTCCCGCCTTTCTCGCCTCGGAACCGATCCGTTCCGCCGCTGCGGAATCGCTCTTCCATGTGATCCCGGTTCCCTTCGAACAAAGCGTCTCCTATGGGGCCGGGACCGCTCAGGGACCCCAGGCCATTCTTGCGGCCTCTTCCCAGTTGGAACTCTTCGATGGACGGTCGCAACCGGAAGAGCTGGGGATTCACACCACTGACGCCATCGACTGTCGGGGAAGCGCGGAAACGGTGTTGAACCGGATCACCCGACGTTGCCGGACGGCCCTCTCAGCTGGCGTCCTGCCGGTCCTGCTGGGCGGCGAGCATACGGTCAGCCTCGGTGCCCTCCGGGCGCTCAGGGAGGCTTACCCCGGTCCGATCGGTCTCTTTCAGCTCGACGCCCATGCCGACCTGCGCGACAGCTACGAGGGAAACCGGCTCAGCCACGCCTGTGTCGCCCGCCGCGCCCACCAGGATCTGGACATGACGCTCTTTCAATTCGGGGTCCGTGCCCTCTGCTTGGAAGAGCACCGCTACCGCGAGGAGCATGCCATCGCCCGCCTCGACGCCGCTGCGGTTCATCGTGACGGCGTTGCAGCCCTGGCGGTGCCGGATTCTTTCCCCGACCGCGTCTATCTGAGCCTCGACGTGGACGGGCTCGACCCCGCGGTGATTCGCGCCACCGGGACACCGGTGCCGGGCGGCCCCGGCTGGTACGATACCCTGACCGCCCTGGAGACCGTGATCGCCGGACGGCAGGTGGTCGGCTTCGACGTGGTTGAACTGGCCCCCCGAAACGACGATCATGCCTCAACTTTTGCCGCTGCGCAACTGGTCTACGCAGTCATGGGGATGATCCAGCGCAACCGTGGCGCCACGGTTATTTGAGGAGTCTTTTCACCGCCGGCACGGCCGAAATCTGCCCTTGGCTCCGGTACGCCTCATGATGCTTTTCGATGGATGACAGGTCGTAGAGGTAGTTCACCATCATCCCAGCCGATTCCTGGATGCCCCGGGGCGAGCGATTGGCCGCCCAGTTTATCTGTTTGATTTGCGCCCCGTTGCTCAGATGAAAATGCGCCACGCGATCCCAGGCCTGATTACCGCGCTTGGCAGTCAACAGGTAGCGGGCGCACAAGGCCAGCAACGCCTGCTGCAATACCCGCTGCTTCTCGCTGACAGGTTTGGAGCCGCCTGCCCCCAGCAGAGCGGCAAAACAATCGACATCGATGGGATCGGCCCGCAGACAGGCCACCGCCTCAGGGTCAACCTCCACCAGTTCGACCACGTCTTCCTGTTGTTGCAGCCAGCGGATGAAACCGGGTATCGGGGAGAGCGTGGAAAACGTTTTGATGGCGGGAAATTTTACCGACAGATCGGCCACTACCCGCTTGATCAGGAAATTACCGAAACTGACCCCGGCCAGTCCCACCTGACAGTTGGAAATGGAATAGAAAATGGCGGTGTCGGCCTGGCCCGGATCGGTGGCCGGTGCCTCCTGGTCCAGCAGATCATGAATGCTGACGGCAATGCCGTTGACTAACGCCACCTCCACGAAGATCAGGGGCTCCTGCGGCATATGTGGATGGAAAAAGGCATAACAGCACCGATCTCCCTCCAGTCGATTCTTCAAATCACGCCAGGAGGTGATTTCATGCACGGCTTCATAGCGGATCAACTTTTCCAGCAACGCGGCCGAGGTATCCCAGGTTATCCGCTGCAGCTCGAGAAAGCCGACATCAAACCAGGAGCCGAGCAGGCGGCACAGATCCCGATCCAGGGCCTGCAAGGCTTCATCTTCTCGGGCCCAGGTCATCAACTCGGCGCGGAGATCAACGAGAAATTTGACCCCGCCCCGCAGACTGTTGAACTGCCGGAGCAACTTTATCCGCGGCGGCTCCAGGAGGTCCCGCAGATTGACCGTCGCCTGCTGTCGCTCCACGGGATCCCGGGCCTCCCGGTAGCGGGTCATCGCCCCGTCCAACTCCCGGCCGTCCACATCGTACGCTTCGGCCAGCAGCTTCAGGAATCGCCGGCGACCATGGGCGGTCAATACCGCATAGGTCTCCCCCAGTTCAGCTGCTCGGGCTCGCGCCGACACTTCGCCTCCTTCACCGGCCAGACAGGCATCGATCTTGATCCGGACCTTCTCCAGATCAGGCTGCGGCAGATCTCCCCCGACACTGTCCTTCAGGGCAAGGGGATCACCCAGCGGCCATAACTCCCGTATTTTCCTGAGCGTTCTCTCCCACAGCGGTTCCCGGTTCACCAGCGACGCTTCTTTCTCTCCCATGGATCACCTCCTCCCCAGGCTCGATCCGGTTCCAAGCTCCATGATGTCACTTTTCCGTGCGTCACGAGATCAATGCAGTTCAAAGGTACACTGACACTTGTCAGAAATGCAAGACCGATAGAACGCTCGCTCGGTTTCCGCAAACTGGTTCAGGTCCCCGGCAGATACTCGCACATGGTTTGCCTTTCGTCCATCTTCACGTCTCCGCAAGCAAATAATTGAGTTTTTCTGCAGAAGCATGTTTAAATAGCTGATGAAGACCTTCACCTCCTCCTTGCTGCCTGGGCCTGCCACCATGAATCGAGCCACAACGCCACCCCCGGAAACTGCGAAACTGCTCATCGTCGATGATGACGATCAGGTCCGCAACGTCATTTCGGTCATCGTAGAATCGGAAGGCTATCAATTCCGTACCGCCGACAATGCCGAAACGGCTCTGGCGATGCTGCAAAATGAATCGTTCGACCTGGTGGTCTCCGACATCAACATGACCGGCATGACCGGGGTGGAACTCCTCGAGACCTGCCAACGGACCTATCCGGATCTCGCCTTTCTCATGGTAACCGGAGTCGATGACCGGAACACGGCCATCGAGACGTTGCATATGGGGGCATACGGCTACGTCACCAAGCCGTTTCAAGCCAATGAACTGATCATCAACATCACCAACGCCCTGCGCCGAAGACGGCTGGAGATGGAAAACCGGCGGCATCGGGAAGAGTTGGAATTACTGGTTGAAGAACGAACCTTCGAGTTGGACAAGTCACGCGAGGAGACGATTCTCATCCTGTCCAAGGCAGCCGAGTTCAGAGACGACGAAACCGCCAAACACACCATCCGCATGGGTCGCTTCTGCGAGACGCTGGCCCGCCTGCGAGGGCTGCCGGAATCGCTGTGCAAGACCTTGAAAATCGCGGCGCCGCTGCACGATGTCGGCAAGATCGGGATATCCGACACCATCCTGTTGAAGCCGGGCAAATTAACGCCCGAGGAGTTCGAGATCATCAAGACCCACTGTGAGATCGGCCACCGTATTCTCTCCGAATCAACGTCGTCGATCCTGCAGATCGGAGCCGAAATCGCTCTTACCCACCACGAGAAGTTCGACGGCAGCGGTTATCCGCGCGGCTTGCAAGGAGAAGAGATACCGGTCATCGGTCGCATCGCCGCCGTTTGTGACGTCTTCGATGCGTTGACCAGCGAACGGGTTTACAAAGCGGCCTCGACCGTCGAGGAAGCGCTGGAAATCATGCGGGCCGGCAGCGGCAGTCATTTCGATCCGCAGATTGCCGGGCTGTTTTTCGACCATATCGACACGATCCTGGCCATCAAACAAACGCTTTCGGATTGACCGGAAAGCGTCGTTCGCCCGATCTCACTCGGCATCCGGACGAATCGGCTCAGCGACGGCTGAGACAGAGATGCTCCACCGCCGGTCCGATCTTTTTCCAGTCGACACACGGCCGGGCAAAGCCCGGCGGGCGGACCAGCGGGCAGCCGAACGCAGAATCATCGATATAGAGGTCGGCATAGACCTTCGGGCTCGAAGTCCAGCTCTCTTGGGTCGGGTTATGGTTCACCCCGTACAGTTCGACCCCTTGCTCCTGGAGGTAACGAACGGCTGGAAGAAGGGTATTGCCGGCCACCCCTTCCTCAGAGCGCATGGTGTAGAGGATGAGACGGGCGCCGCAGGCCTGCAGCCGTTTCAGCCAGACAACCGCTTCCGGCACCGGTTGGCCAAGCTCCGGATAGCGGTGATCGACGATGGTTCCGTCAAAATCGACACAGATGATCATCGGCCGCCCCTCATATGGTTCCCCAAGGCACTGACAACGCCGGCTCGAACCGGGTGTTCGTTCGGGACGGTCGTTTCAAGATACCCTCAAGAATGGCCCGCAGGCAACCAGCAGAGCTGGCTGCCCGCGGGAAACGGTCTCTCAGAAAATCGGCTTCATGGCACTCATATAGCCACGTAGTTCGGCCCCGATCGCTTCCACTTCGGTATAGCGGATCGCCTCGTTGACATCGATCAGGTCAAGGTTGTCGACGCCGTAATCGTCGAGATCGAGCCCTTTGCCGATAACATCGGTATCGATGCCCTTCATGAAATCGGCCAGCAGCGGTACCGCGGCATTGGCAAACAGATAGCAGCCGTATTCCGCGGTATCGGAGATCACCACGTTCATTTCGTACAGCTTCTTGCGCGCGATCAGATTGGCGATCAGCGGCACTTCGTGCAGCGACTCGTAATAAGCCGATTCCGGCTTGATGCCGGTGGCCACCATGGTATCAAAGGCCAGCTCCACCCCGGCCTTGACGAAGGCGATCAGCAGAATGCCGTGGTCGAAATACTCCTGTTCAGTCATTTCCGCCGCCGTCGATTCGGCCCGTTCGAAAGCGGTTTCGCCGGTCGCTTTCCGCCAGGCCAGCAGATTGGCATCGTCGTTGGCCCAATCCGCCATCATGGTCCGTGAGAAGGCCCCGGACATGATGTCGTCCATATGCTTCTCAAATAACGGTGTCATGATGTTTTTCAGCTCCTCGGAGAGGATATGGGCCCGGATCTTGGCCGGGTTGGAGAGCCGATCCATCATGTTGGTGATGCCGCCGTGCTTCAGCGCCTCGGTCACCACCTCCCAGCCGTATTGTACCAGCTTGCACGCATAGCCGGAATCGATACCCTGCTCGATCATCTTATCAAAACAGAGCAGCGACCCGGCCTGCAGCAGGCCGCAGAGGATGGTCTGCTCGCCCATCAGGTCGGACTTCACCTCGGCGATAAACGACGACTGCAGGACGCCGGCCCGATCGCCACCGGTCCCGCAAGCGTAGGCCTTGGCCAGTTCCAGTCCGTCACCATGCGGATCGTTTTCCCGGTGTACGGCAATCAGGGTCGGGATACCGAAGCCGCGGACATACTCCTGGCGCAATTCGGTTCCCGGACCCTTCGGGGCAACCATGATGACCGTCAGGTCAGGCCGGATCTGCATCCCGTCCTCGACGATGTTGAACCCATGTGAGTAGGAGAGGCAGGCGCCTTTTTTCATCAGCGGCATGATGGCACCGACCACCGAGGTATGCTGTTTATCCGGGGTCAGGTTGGCCACCAGGTCGGCTCCGGGAATCAGCTCTTCATAGGTGCCCACGGTGAAACCATGGTCGTGGGCGTTTTTCCAGGACTGGCGCTTCTCTTTGATGGCCGCCTCACGCAGGGCATAGGACACATCAAGACCTGAATCACGCAGGTTCAGCCCCTGATTCAACCCTTGCGCGCCACAGCCGACGATGACGATCTTTTTGCCCCGCAATGCCTCGACACCATTGAACTCGTCGGCATCCATGAAGCGACACTGCGCCAGCTCTTCGATCTGCAGACGCAGCGGTAGCGAATTGAAATAATTGCCCATGACCTATCTCCTTATGTCTGTGAATGTTTTTTTGTTGACCGTGAGGTCGTACGATGCCCCTGTCTTCATATAGGATGATTATAATGTTGCGTCAAGTGATTTATTTATGATACCATGTTGCGCAATATGCAACAATCATCCGTCTTGCTCGCACCGACCGCTTCCGATTCATGAATATCAGAGACCTGAACCTGTTCCTCAGCCTGGCCTCCACCTTGCACTTCAGCCAGACCAGCAGGGCCTGCAACATCACTCCTTCGGGCTTGACCAGGACCATCCAGCGACTCGAACAAGAGCTTGGCGAAACCCTGTTCCTGCGTGATAACCGGTCAGTATCCCTGACCAGAGCCGGAGAGCTGTTCCAGGCCTACGCCCTCGATGTCCTGCAGCGCTATCGCCGCCTGCAGCTGGATCTGGCCGCCGAAAGCGAACACCAGGGCGCCCTGTCGCTGTACTGCTCGGTAACCGCCATCCTGTCGATCCTGCCCGGCATCATCACCGAATTCCGCCGCGGTCACCCCTCCATCACGCTCAACCTCTCCACCGGCGATCAGGCCATGGCCATCCCGCTGCTGGAGAACGGCGAGGTGGACATAGCCATCGCCGCCGTGCCCGATCGCCTGCCCCGGCACATCATCTTCCTCAAGTTGCTGGAAACCCCGCTGGTCTTTATTGCCCCGCGAACCGGGACCGCCTCCGGGCGGCTGTCGCCGCCAACCGATCTACGGTCGACGCCCATCGTCATGCCGGAGCGCGGCCTGAGCAGGGAGCGCTGCGAGCGCTGGTTTGCCGACAAGAGCATTGTCCCGCTCCGTTATGCCTCGGTGGCCGGCAACGAGGCGCTGATCGCCATGGTCGCCATGGGCTGCGGCATCGGCGTCGTACCCCGTTTAGTCCTGGAAAACAGCCCCATGAAAGACCAGGTGGTGGAACTCGATGTGCACCCACCGCTGCAACCCTTCACGGTGGGTGCCTGTACCACGCGAGCCGGTAAACGCTTGCCGGCCGTACAGCTGTTTTGGCACGTGGCCGCTCAGCTCTCCAACGAAACACACAAGGCAGAACCAAGCTGATGAAAACAATCCTGATCACCAATGACGACGGCATCCACAGCCCCGGTCTGCGCGCCCTGGAGGCAGCCCTCTCGCCCCTTGGACGGGTGGTGACCGTGGCTCCCGACCGCGACAACTCCGCGATCTCCCACGCCCTTACCATGAACCGACCGCTGCGCCTGACCTCTTTGACGGAAGACCGGTTCTCGCTGGACGGCACCCCCACCGATTGTGTTGTCATCGGTCTCAGCCAGGTCCTGGAACAGCCTCCCGACCTGCTGGTATCCGGGATCAACCACGGTGGCAATATCGGCGACGATATCTCCTATTCCGGCACCGTCTCTGCCGCCGTTGAAGGGACCATGTATTCGGTTCCGTCTATGGCCGTGTCACTGCACGGCGAACCACCGTTCGACTTCGCCAACGCCGGCCGGATCATTGGCTTACTGGCCGCCAAGATCATGGATTACGGCCTGCCGGAAAACACCTTGATGAACGTCAACATCCCCAATACCGATACCGTCAAGGGGCTACGGGTAACCCGGCAGGGCCGGCGTATCTGGAAACAAGCGGTGCAGCACACCCGCGATCCCTGGGGTCGCCTGCGTTTCTGGATCGGGGGCGGCACGCCGCTGCTGGACGGGGGCAGAGACACCGATGTCCATGCGGTCACCAACGGTTTCGTCTCCATCACCCCAATCCATTTGGATCTGACCAACCACGAGGGCATCAGCTATTTCCGGGAGGACCTGGCGCTGGAAAATATGCCCTGGTGAACCGGGCAGCGGCTCTGTCGAGCTGGTGCCTGCATCTCAGGTCCTTTTCTTGGTTCATGCTGAGGTAGCGTACTTTTTTGAGTTACCGGAAAAAACCGGCGAAGGACGCCGCTTCCAGACGCTGCTCTTGGTCCCCATCGCCGTCACGCCTCGGCTGACAGACAGGCCCTCCATGGCCTGCTGCCCGTTGCGGACGTCCTGTCCGCAACCCTGCGGGCCTGTTATGGCGCGCCGACGGGCCTCCGCGAGGCGTTTTCCATCGATATCCTTCGCCTCCCCGGTCGCAGAGACGTGCGCTTGTGTCGGATGAACACTGTTTTTTCGTGAATCAGTGGCTAACCCCATGCACCTGCTGGGTATTCGTGGTAGCATGAGCACAAGCAGTTTTCCACCAATCCACCACAAAAGGAGTGTGCCAATGCAAGTTACCTGCCACGGGGCGGCCGGTTGCGTTACCGGCTCATGTCATCTCGTGGAAACGGCCTCTGCCCGTTTCCTCATCGATTGCGGCATGTTTCAAGGGAATAAGTCGTTGAATCGGCTCAATTACGAACCGCTCCCTTTCGACCCGCAGAGTATTGATTTCGTCATTGTCACGCACGCTCATATCGACCACTGCGGTCTGCTGCCGAAGCTGGTCAAACACGGTTTTTACGGCATCATCTACGCCAGCCCGCCAACCGCCGATTTACTGCCGATCATGCTGGCCGACAGCGCCTCCATCCAGGAAAAGGACACCGAGCATGAAAACAAGCGGCGCGTTCGCCGCGGCGAGGCCGCCCGTGAACCGCTCTACACCATGGAACACGCCGAAGCGGTCAACGTGCTGATCCATCCGATCAGATACGACACCGCCCTGCAGGTCGCCGCCGACGTCACCTTTCGCTTGCGCGACGCCGGGCACATCATCGGTTCAGCCATCATCGAACTGTTTATCAAGAACAGCGACAATCGGGAAAAAAAGATCGTCTTTTCCGGGGATCTCGGGCAGACCGGCGTCCCGATCGTCGAAGACCCGACCAACATCTGGAACGCCGACCATGTGTTTATTGAAAGCACCTATGGCGATCGAGTCCATATCTCGTCGCGGTCGCGTAAAGAAGAGCTGTACGATCACATCCAGGCAACCTACCGCCGAGGCGGCAAGCTGATGATTCCCGCTTTTGCTCTGGAGCGAACCCAGGAGTTGCTTTACACGCTCAGCGCCCTGAAAAACGAGCGGGCCGACTTCCCGCCCATGAACATCTATCTGGACAGTCCGCTCGCCATCAAGATCACCGAGGTCTTCGAAAAGCACCCGGATCACTACGATGAAGAGGCACGGGCGAGAACCGACGAGCCGTTCAGCTTTCCCGGCCTGATCTGTACCCCTTCCGTGGAAGAATCACGAAAGGTCAATGCCATGCAAGAACCGGCCATCATCATTGCCGGAAGCGGGATGTGCACCGCCGGGCGAATTCGTCACCATCTCAAGCATGGGGTATGGGACCCGAAAAACACGGTTCTGTTCGTCGGCTACCAGGCACCGGGCACCCTCGGCAGATTTCTTCTGGACGGCGCGGAGGAGATCAGGATGATGGGCCTTTCTCTGGTGGTCAAAGCGAACATAGAAAAGATTGACGGCTTCTCAGCCCATGCCGACCGGCACGGGCTGACCGACTGGCTCACCGCCTTCCGGGAAAAACCCAAAAAGGTGTACATCATCCATGGCGAAGATGACACACGTCACACCTTCAGCGCCCATCTGCAGAAAAAGGGCTTCTCCACCGTGGTGCCGGCCAAGGGCGTACCGCTGCAACTGGACGAGTAATCGCCCTCGCACGTAGCCCACCCGAAGGGGCTGGCTGATGATTCAGCACAGCCCCTTCGTCGACCGCGCCTACCGGTTTCTCAGAACCCACTGACCCTGGGCGTTTCGACAGGCAGTGGTAATCGTGGTCTGCGGCTTGCCGTCGATGATTGCCTGGATTTCGGCCTGACGGCACACCTGTTCGGTCTGGGGGTTGGTGTATGCCGGTTGCGGCACCACTTGATAGTTATTGCCGGTGTCCGGATTCACCCAGGCGACCGGCTGCCCGGATTGACCGGTTTCGTAGGCATAATTGAGTTGTTGACGGTCGTATTTATCCATCTCGTTGCCGACGATGTAGCCAAGCAGCGTCCCGACCGCCGCGCCGATCAGGGTCGCTTCGGTACTGCGGCCGATCGCCTGGCCGAGCAGGGCGCCGCCGACCGCTCCACCCACGGCCCCCTGTTGTCCTTTGTGGGTATCGGCACATGACGTCAACACCAGCATCATCGCCCCAATGACAAGCAAACTGAGTACTCTCATACCTTCCTCCGATTGGTAAAAAGCCGGCCCTCTACCGCCC
>JAUVWB010000409.1 GCA_030604345.1 Desulfofustis sp.
CCGAGAGCAGTCTCGCAGCCGAGGGAAAGCTCGACGACACCAGCGCCTCCCATCTTGGTGGTCTTGCGGTGAACAGCGGGCAAGGCGAGCCTTCGGATGAGTACAAACGGCTGCACGGTCGATCTTCAAACGGCCTCAGCCCGGTCTACTTTGACTTCGATCAGGCTGCTGTTCGCTCCGACATGGCCGAACGGATGGTGCAAAACGCCGAGTTTCTCAAACAAATCAACAACACTGTTGTTATTGAAGGCAATTGCGACGACCGCGGAACAAAAGAGTATAACCTGGCCTTGGGCGAAAAACGAGCGATCAACGCTCGTGACTATCTGATCAACTTGGGAATTGACCGGTCACGCATCAGAACCGTCAGCTACGGCGAGGAACGGCCGTTGTTCTTCGAGCAGACGGAGTTTGCCTGGAGTCAAAACCGTCGCGCCGATTTCGTGATCGAGTAATCGTTCATCTCCTGCAGCCCGGCATAGACGCACCGCTCAGCCGGGCTGCAGACCGGACTCAACAACACGTAAAATCACCTGCAGGACGTCATCAATCGTCTTTTCGGAGGTGTCGATGAGCAGGGCGTCCGCAGCTCTGGTTAATGGGGCTATGGGGCGTTCCATGTCCTGCCGGTCTCGCGCGACGGTCATCTCCAGCAGTTTTTTTTCATCCGCCACCTCGCCCTTGGCGTGCAATTGCAGAGCACGTCGTCGAGCGCGAATTTCTGGGCTCGCGTCCAGATAAAATTTATATGCCGCCCGAGGAAACACCACGGTGCCGGTATCCCGACCTTCCGCCACGAGAGCCCCCCGCCTTCCCCACTCCTGCTGCAGCGCCGTTAATTTTGATCGCACGGCGGGCGAGGCTGAAATCTGTGAAGCACGCATCGACATGGCCGGGCTCCTGATCAGCGCCCCCACCCTTTCACCGTTAAGCACAACCTCCACATCGCTGAACTCGTCAGGAGCCGGGAGCAGCTCTATGCTCAGCGCGGCCAATGCATGCTGCAGGGCGGTTTCGTTGTTGCCATCGACCCCCAGCCGATCGATAAACAGGGCGGCGGCCCGATACATGGCACCGGTATCAAGGTAGGTGAACCCGAGACGTGCCGCCACTTTCCGGCTAATGGTCGATTTTCCGACACCCGCCGGCCCATCAATGGTGATCACCGGCGGGGGCGTCATCTCAGACATAACCGCACTCCCGTAAACACTCGGACAATGCCGCGAGAAAACGTTCGTTCTCCTCGGCCGTACCGACGGTTATGCGTATGCACTGAGGAAAGCCGTAGGCCTGCATGGACCGGACAATGACCCCTTTCAGCAGCATCGCTTCGTAGAGCACGGTGGCGCTTCCCCCCACGTCGATGAGGAAGAAATTCGTCTGCGACGGATAGCTGCGGCAACCGAGCGCTTCCACGCCGGCCATCAGTCTCCTTTTACCAGCGGCGGTTGTCTCCAGGGTGTGCCGATAAAAGGCCGCATCGTCCAACGCTGCGCGGGCGCCCACCAGGGCCAGCTGATTGATGTTGAAGGGTTGCCGAACCTTGTGCAGGCAAGCAGCAATCTCCGCTGCGGAAAAACAATAACCAACGCGAAGACCGGCCAGCCCGTAAGCCTTGGAAAAGGTTCGGAGCCCCACCACCGCACAGCGGCCGTCCCGGGCGGCCACCAGTGAGCAGGTGTCCAACCGCTGCTCTGCTTCGGCAAAATCCACATACGCTTCATCAAGGACGACGATCACCTGTTCGGGGAGGCGCGCCAGGAAGGCTTCAAAGCGTTTCGCCGCGAGCGTGGTCCCGGTCGGGTTATTCGGGTTATCGAG
>JAUVWB010000390.1 GCA_030604345.1 Desulfofustis sp.
CTTGATATGTTGATTATTTTCAGAACGATCAAGACGGTTGTCTTTGCCAAGGGCGGCCGTTGAAAGTGGGTTCGGCGGCGTTTCCGGATAGGGGGACAGGGGGGGGGAGGCCTCGCCCTGTCAAGGTGCTTGACCTGCGGGATTCTCCCTGGCTGGATGGCCCGGGCAGGACAATTCTGCAATGCGCTGCCATGGTTGAGCGCCACCGCTGCTCGATCTCGGTTGGCGCCTTCTGTCCGGCTTCCCCCGCCGACCACGATTATCTGCAGTCGGCTCGATCTCTCGGGTTGCCGGTGATCCCCATCACGGAAAACCGTTCGCTCGATATCGGTGTCCTCAAGCAAATTCTCAGGGCGATCCGAACCGAGACCATCGACATCGTTCACGCCCATGATTTTCGTTCCAACGTGTTTGCGCTGCTGGCTGCGAAGCGTTCCGGTATCCCGGCGGTTACCACCTGTCATGGCTGGATAGCCAACTCCGTCAAGGGCAAGCTGCGCTGCCGACTCGATCAGGGGCTGTTGCGCTGGTTCGATCGGGTTATTGCGGTGTCTGGTCACATGGCCCAAACTTTGCCCAGGTTTGGTGTGCCGCAAAAACGCACGACGGTCATTGTAAATGCGCTGGTGGTCGAAGATTATCAGCCGGGACGTGACGGTACGCTCAGGCAGGAATGGGAGGTGCCGACCGATGCCTTCCTGGTTGGCAATATCGGTCGATTGAGCCCGGAAAAAGGGCAGGATCTGCTGCTGCGTGCCGTGCAGCAGCTGGTCGTCAGAAAACCCCGAATCCATCTGGTCTTTATCGGTATCGGCCCGCAGGAGTCACTTCTCAGATCCATGAGCCGGGAACTCGGCATCGAAGATCGAGTGTGTTTTGCCGGATTTCAGAAGGACATGGCCCGGGTGTACCGGAATCTCGACCTGGTGGTGCAGAGCTCCCATACCGAGGGGATGCCCAATGTGGTCCTGGAGGCGATGCTGATGGAGGTGCCGGTAGTGGCTACCAACGTGGGAGGAACTGCCGAGATCGTGCAGCCGGTGTGCGAGGATTTCCTGATCGAACCGGGGACGGTCGAGGCGCTGGTCGGAGGAATAGAAAGAGTGATGGCCGACCGGGGCCGATATGAAGAGAAGGCCCGCCGGGGACGAAGATACGTTGCCGAGCATTTCAACCAGCAGCGAAGGGTTGAACTCTTGATGCAGGTCTATGAAGAGGTTTTAGCACAACGAAGTGGTACGAGTGGCCGATAGTGATTAGTTATGAGCAATGACAACGAGCAGCTGCGTATCGTTCTTCGCGGCAAAACGGCCGTCTGCCGTGGTGGCGTCACGGCTGATTCGGTAATAAGCAACGTTGACAGGATCGCCTCTTATCTCAATGTGCGGCATAGCAGGCTATTTTCAGTTCGATAATCGGCAGGACAACGACCGGCGAGTGTTGGAACGGATGATCTGGTCTGTTCGCCACCGGGGGCCGGACGGGTTCGGCTTTTTCCGCGACGACACCGCCGGCCTGGCCCATGCCCGTCTGTCGATCATCGACCTGGACGGGGGCTGGCAGCCGATCGGCAACGAAGACAAGTCGCTGTGGATCATCTTCAACGGCGAGATCTTCAACTATCCGGAACTGCGCGATGACCTGCAGGCCCGCGGCCACCGCTTCGCCACCGTTTCCGACACCGAGGTCATCGTCCATCTCTACGAGCAGTACGGTCCGGCCTGCGTGCAGCACCTCAACGGTCAGTTCGCCTTTGTTATCTACAACAGCAGGGAGCGCTCGCTGTTTCTGGCCCGGGACCGGATGGGCATTCGGCCCCTCTTTTATACCGTGCATAACGGGTCCCTCTATTTCGCCTCGGAGATCAAGGCCCTGTTCAGCGCCGATTCCCGCATTCCCCGGCAGCTGGCACCGGAGGTGCTGGGCGAGGTCTTTACCTTCTGGAGCCCGGTAGGTGAGGAGACCGTCTTTGCCGGGGTAAAACAACTGGAGCCCGGTCATAGTCTCCAGGTGACTCCAGCCGGCGTCTCCCAGCCGCAGGCTTACTGGAGTCTACCGTTTGCGCCCGACGAGGTGGGTCTGAGGAGCGAGGATGAGTATGCCGAGGAGCTGCGCGAATTGATGGTGGATTCGGTTCGTCTGCGGTTGCGCGCCGATGTGC
>JAUVWB010000215.1 GCA_030604345.1 Desulfofustis sp.
CGAATGGTGCGGGCGGTGATGGTATCCTCGGGGCACATGATGGCCAGCCGTTCCACGAAATTGCGCAGCTCCCGGACGTTGCCGGGCCAGGAGTGGCTCATCATCGCCGCCAGGGCCTCGTCGGTAAAGACCTTGCGGCGCAGCCCCTTGTCGACGGCGCCCTCCAGCAGCTCCTGGACCAGTAGCGGGAGGTCCTCGAGCCGGTCGCGCAGCGGCGGAACAACGATCGGCACCACGTTGAGGCGATAGAACAGGTCGGCGCGAAAGCGGCCCTGGCCGATTTCTTCTTCCAGATTCTTGTTGGTGGCGGCCAGGACCCGCACGTTGATGGTGATCGTCCTGCTGCCGCCCACCCGCTCGAATTTCTGTTCCTGCAGGATGCGCAGGATCTTGGCCTGGGTCTTCAGACTCATGTCGCCGATCTCATCGAGGAACAGGATGCCGCCGTCGGCCTGGTCGAATTTGCCATGCTTGGCGGTATGGGCGCCGGTGAACGAACCTTTTTCATGGCCGAACAGCTCCGATTCGATCAATTCTTCCGGGATGGCCGCGCAGTTCACCTCCACCATCGGCTGCCGGGCACTGGCGGAAAGCTGATGGATGGCCTGGGCCACCAGTTCCTTGCCGGTACCGTGGTCACCGCGGATCAGTACCCAGGCATCGGTGGGGGCGACCGTCTCGATCTGCCGGCGCAGGGCCGTGATCGGTGCCGAGGTGCCGGTGATGGCGGCTTTGCGGGAACGGTGCTGGCGCAGCAGGAGGTTTTCGTGTTCCAGTTGGGCCAGCCGCAGGCCGTTGTTGACCGACAGGATGACCTTGTCGTAGGACAACGGTTTTTCGATGAAATCGAAGGCGCCGCTGTGGACGGCCTGCACCGCCGTTTCGATGGTGGCGTGCCCGGAGATCATGATCACCGGCAGCTGGAACTGCTCCTTGATCCTGGTCAGGGCGGTCAGCCCGTCCATGGTGTCGCCGAGCCAGATATCGAGCAAAACGATGTCGATTCGCTCCTCTTCCAGGATCGTCAATCCTTCTTCGGCGCTCGCCGCAGCCACGGCCCGAAAGCCTTCGTCTTCGAGGATGCCGGACAGCGATTCGCGAATGGATACCTCGTCGTCGATGATGAGGATGCGGTGTTTCATCGGTCTCAGACAACCTCGCGGTGGCTGGGTTCGGAGGGCACCGCATCGCCGGACAGGGGCAACTCGATGACGAAGACCGAGCCGTGCGGCGCGTTGTCCAGCACCCTGATATAGCCGCCGTGGTCGGTGACGATGGTGGAGACGATGGCCAGGCCGAGCCCGGTGCCGGATTTTTTGGTGGAGAAATAGGGCTCGAATAGCCGGGTTTTGTTTTCTTTGCTGATCCCCGGCCCGCTGTCGGAGACCTTGATCAGCGCCGATTGGGCGTCCGGGTTCACGGTCAGTTCCACGTCTATGGTACCGCCATCGGGTAGGACGGCAACCGCGTTGTCCAGCAGGTTGATCAGGCAGCGTTTGATCTGCTCGGCGTCAAATTCGAAGATTGGCAGTTCCGGGTCGGTGGTGCAGCTGAAGGCAATATTCTTGTGGGCCTCCCGGTAGAGGACCAGCGTGTCCTTGGTCAAGGCGGCCAGATTGGCCGGGGCCTTGTTGATCTTCTGCATCCGCGCGAATTGGGAGAACTCGCTGACCAGCTGTTTAAGCGCTTCCACCTGGCTGATGATGGTCTCGGTACACCGGTCGAACACCGATTCCTCACCTTCCAGCATTTCCGGGTAGCGCTTGCGCAGCCGCTGGGCGGAGAGCTGGATGGGGGTCAACGGGTTTTTGATCTCGTGGGCGATGCGCCGGGCCACTTCCCGCCAGGCGGCCATGCGCTGCATTTTCTCCAGTTTGGTCAGGTTGTCGAATACCAGGACGAACCCGATCGGCGCCCCGTCATCGTTTTCCAGCCGGGTGAAACTGACTAGCAGCGACAGGGAGATGCGGTTGATGACCACCTTCAGGTGCTGCTCGATGGTCATCTTCTCAGTGGTGTAGAGTTCCTCTATGAAACGGTCGATGATCAGGGCGTATTCGCGGGGCAGGGCCTGGCGATAGGTCATGCCGATAAAACGGCTGCTATCGATGCGCAGCAGTTTTTCGGCGAAGCGGTTGATGGTGGTGATCCGGCCGAATTCATCGAGCGAGATGACGCCGGCCGAGACATTCTGCAGGATGATCTCCATGTAGCGCCGCCGCTGTTGCGACTCCTGTGAACTCCGTTCCAGAGCCTGGTGGGTCTCTGCCAGTTTTTTGTTGCCGCTGTGGATGTTGGCCGTCATGGAGTTGAAGGAGGTCATCAACTGGCCGATTTCGTCGTTGGAAATTTCTTCCATGACGAAATCGAAGTCACCTTTCGACACCCGTTTGGTAGCGGCCACCAGTCGATCAACCGGTTCGGTGATCGAACGGGCGATGCGCAGGCCGAACCAGATGGCGGCAAAGACGATGAGCAGGGTGACAAACAGCAGGATCAGCAGAAGCCAGAATTTGAACGGTTCTTTCAGGTACTTGAGTTGGCGATACCCTTCGATGCCGCTGGAGATGGCCGTCAGCCGGTCCAGTTTGGCGCGGTCGATGAGCAGCGTGGTGACCAGGACGGTGGCCTCTTCCACGGGCCCGCCAGCGTCGATGGGGCGGATGTGGCGCACCAGTTCGCCTTGATCGGTTTCCTGCAGGATCACCTCGCCGCTCTGCTCGGCCCTGACCCGTTGTAGGACGTCCACCGGCACCTTGGGCAGCAGGATGCCCTGCAACTCTCGGCTGGCCGTATGCAGATCGACTCGGCTGCCGTCGAACAGCAGAGACAGCGCCGAGGGCACCGTGGCCGGGGCCAGTGCCAGCAGGTCGGTCAGCCCCTCGTTGCCGCCGGCGGCGACGAGGCCCGCGTCCGGTCCGATCAGACGGGCGGCAACCGCGTCACCGGTGATTCTGGCCTGGGTCTGCGACTCCTGGATGGTGTTTTGCGCCAGGGCCAGCGATTCCTGCAGGGATTGTTCGATGTTCGAGTTGAACCAGTAATCGACGCTCGATGATATGAACTGCAAAGAAACGAAGAACAACAAAATGGTGGGGAGCAGCGACAGGCTGAGAAAGGAGATAACCAGCTTGCTGCGCAGGCGGCTGCCCATGATGTTCATCTGGCGCTCGAAGATCAGCTCGGCCAGGTAGCGCAGGATGAGAAAGAGGACGAGCAGAATGAGGACGACGTTGAGGTTGATCAGCGCGAAGACGATGATGGTGCTGGAAAAAGGCAGCTCGAAGTCATGTTCGAAAAGCCGCCCCTGCAGCCAGGTGAAGACCGGGATCAGGGCGATACAGACGTAGATGATGCGTCGCACCATCCGTCTCTTCAGCAGCCGCTGCTTCTTGATCTGTGCCGGCACCGGGCTGTGCGGGTCGGAACCGGGGGAGGGAACCGGTTCATCTTGGGCGGCGTGGAGGTTCATCGCAAACGTTGTCGGTTAATACATGAATTCCACCGTATACCAATCGGTGTCCAGGTCCCACCAGGAGATAAAGGGGACGACGGTATGCAGAGCGAGGGGCAGCGTCTTCTTGTGCAGATCGGCCTTGATCCGCAACCGGTATTTGGTGTCCGGAATCAAGTCCGCCAAAGAGATGATCCGCATGCCGTTGATTTCGTTGAGCAACTGCAGTGCCTCGGGATAGGAATGGACGGTATGGCGTCGCCCTCCGTTTTCCTCGGTCTCGACCACGTAGGTCTCCTTGAGTGTATCAAAGGAAAGCGTATGAGAAAAGCTCAGCGAGGTCAGTTCGTCGTCGAACCAGCCGGACTGGCTCTTCTCCAGGGTGACGAAAAAGGTGAAACGGATCGGGATGCCGCTGTACAGACCTTCCTCCATGGCGGAGGTGACGCTGTTGCGCAACTCCCCGAAGAGGAGCAGGTCGCTCTCCGAGGTGGTGAGGATAATGTCGGTGAGGTGCGGGCCGGACGGCTCCGGTGGCGTCGAGAAGGCCCGGCC
>JAUVWB010000203.1 GCA_030604345.1 Desulfofustis sp.
GCTCCCGGCGCCCTGAGACCGCCACCCAGCAAGGGCTTATGCTGCACCACACCGAAATAGCGGGACTCGCCTCCCAACTGGACCCCAAGCGCACCGGCCGCGGCTGCCTCGGTATGAGCACTGTTGGGACTGGGGCTCTTGCCGCGATCGCGAAGATACGCGCGCCAAGCGCCGGGACCGTCGTATCCGAGCAGAACGGCGGTAGCGATGAGCACCCAGGCGCTGAGCCTGGCCGGCAGATAATTCGCCCCATCATCAACACGAGCGGCGAACCAGCCGAAGTGCAGATAGCGCTCGTTGCGGTAGCCCCACATGGAGTCCATGGTGTTGATCGCTTTGTAGCTTGTTGCTCCGACGGTTGCCCAGAGCAACGGTTCGCCGCCGGTCGCCAAGGCCGTTGCGGCGGCGACCGTGGCCCAGAACAGCGGGGCGGTGATACCGTCCACCAGGTTCTCGGCAACCGATTCGATGCACGCTCGCGCCACTTCGGTGGACGACATGGTGGCTGTCTCCCGGCCAACCATCATGGCCACCGCCTGTCGAGCCCCGACGATGGTACCGGAACCCAACTGGTGTTCGACGCGGCGGCCGTGTTTGAGCAGATCCCCGGCGGCCACGCTGAAATAGAGCACCAGCAGGGCCACCGCCTCTCCGGCCGGCTCCACCAGCAACTCGGCAACAAAGATGAGCGACAAGACAACCGCCACCGCTCCCGAGACCACCACAAGCCACCCAAGCAGGCCACCAAGGCGCAACGGCAGGAACGGCGCCAGGGTTCGAACCGTTTTTTCCACGATCTCGCACAGCTTGCCCAGCAGTCGAATCGGATGCAACCGCCACCGGGGATCACCCACCAGTATATCGACGGCGAGCACCACCGCCAGCTGCAGAGGGAACAAAGAGGACATCAGCGCTCCAGCAGCCGGTAGATCTGCTCCAGGGAAAAACAGGGACGGATCGCGGCGGCCAATGCTTCCAGGTTCGTATCGATATCGTACGGGGCAAGGACCAACCCGGTTTTCGGGAGCCCCTTGGCTGCCCGCAACTCATCGACGAACCAGCGCCGGAAACGGTCATCATCGAAAATCCCGTGCAGATAGGCGCCCCAGACCCGACCGCTGCCGTCATGGCACCCACAGAAGCTGCCGTCGTCAAAGCGAATGACCGGATGACCGCTGTCCGTAGTGCGGCCGTGGTGGATCTCGTAACCGACAACGGTATGTCCGGAGGCCAGGTGGACCCCGTGACGCCGGCGAAGGATTTTATCGGACGCCAACTCGCTCTCCACGGGCAACAGGCCGATCCCGGCCACTTGCGCTCGTTCCGATTCCAGCCGATGCGGATCGCGCACGCTGCGTCCGAGCATCTGGTAACCGCCACAGATGCCGATGACCGATCCGCCGGCTTGTACATAGCGGTGTACGGCCGTATCCAAGCCCCGCTCGACAAGAAACGCCAGATCGCCGGCCACGTTTTTGGAACCGGGCAGAATCACCGCCTGCGGTCGTCCCAGATCGCCGGGCCGAGCCACGAAACGGACCGCCGTATCCGGTTCACCGTGCAGCGCATCGATATCGGTGTAGTTGGAGATGTGGGGCAGATCGATAACCGCGATTTCCACCTGATCGGGCCCCGCACGGCGGTTTCCGTAACAGCCGTCACGCAAGGCGACCGAGTCCTCCTGCGGCAGGGCCAGGTCTTTCAGGTAGGGAACGACGCCGAATACCGGTCGTCCGGTATGCTCATCCATGAAGCGATGTGCCTCGGCGAGCAGCGTCTCGTCGCCCCTGAACTTGTTGACCACGAACCCGGCCACCAAACGTCGCTCCCACTCTTCCAGCACGTCCATGATGCCGGCAAAGGAGGCATAGACGCCGCCGCGATCGATATCGCCCACCAACAAGACCGGCGCCCCGGCCTCGCGGGCCATCTTCATATTGACGAAATCGTGTCTTTTCAGGTTGACCTCGCCGGGAGAGCCGGCCCCTTCGAGGACGATCACGTCATACTCGGCGGCCAACTCGTGATAACTGCGACGCGCCGCTTCCCAGGCCTGCTCCTTGAACGCATGGTATTGCCGGACATTCATGGTGCCGACCGGTCGCCCGTTGATGATGACCTGGCTGCCCGTATCGCTGTTTGGCTTCAGCAGCACCGGGTTCATCCGCCAGTCCGGATCGATCCGGGCCGCCCTGGCCTGCACTACCTGGGCCCGCCCCATCTCGCCCCCCTCCCCGGTCACATGGGAATTGAGCGACATGTTCTGGGCCTTGAACGGCGCCACCCGGTAGCCGTCCTGCAGCAGGATGCGGCAAAAGGCGGCGGCGAGCACTGATTTTCCGGCATTGGAGGAGGTGCCCTGAAACATCAGGGCTCTGGTCTTTTTCACCACCTGACGCGACCGTTTTCTGCCACTGGCCAACACGTCCTGCAGGGCGTCCACCAGTCTCTGGTTCTCCTCGTCGCCGCGTACCGCCACCCGGAAGAAGAAACGATCAAGGCCGCGATAGTTCCCACAACGTCTGATCATGATGTTGCGGTCCAGCAATTTCTCATGGAGCGCTTCGGCATCGTGGCCATCTGACCCTTTGAGCAGCAGATAATTGGCCGCCGAGGCAAACACCTTCAATCCGGGTAACGCCTGCAACCGCTGCTGCAAAACGCCGCGCAACCGCCGGCACTCGCTGCGGCTGTGCCGACAGTATTGGTCGTCAGCGAGGGCCTTGACGGTGATACGTTGCGCCAGCGTATTGACCGACCACTGCGGCAGCTCCCGGCGCACCATCTCGGCATAGGGCTCGGGCAGGATCCCAAAGCCGAGTCTGAGACCGGGCACGGCAAAGAACTTGGTCAACGAGTTAAGGGTGATGATATTGGGCAATCGGCCGCCGACCGTCTGAAAATCGGCGGTAAACTCATGAAACGCCTCGTCGACAATAAAGAGTGTGTCGGGAAAGGTCTGTGCCAGTTCGATGATGGTCCCGTCCGTAAGCATCGTCCCGGTAGGGTTGGCCGGGTTACCGAACAGCAGGACCTCACCGCCGTGCAGCGTCGTGTGTAACGTGTCCGGGGCGAGAGCAAACCCGTCTTGCTCCTGGAGATGGAGATGGCGGATCGGAAAGCCGTTTCGAGCGAAGATGTTGTGGTAATCGATATAGGAAGGAATCGGGATGAGGACCGGTCGTCGCTCGAGAATCCGCGGCAGCAGATGGAGTAACTCGGTGGTGCCGTTGGCCGGAATGACACTGGACGGGGCGACGTGGTAGCGTTCGGCAATGGCGTGCACCATCTCATGACAATCGGGATCGGGATAGTGAATAACCTCTTCGAGATACCGATTAATATGCGAACGAAGCCAGGCAGGCGGACCGATCGGGTTGATATTGGCACTGAAATCGATCAGCTGCTGATGGTCCGCAACCTTCTCCCGGATAAACCGGTGAACATTGCCACCGTGCTCGCCGTTCCGCAGCGGACCGACCGAACCATCCCCAGAAAGCTGTCGTCTCACCGTTCCCTCTCGTCTTTAAAATCCGGCAACACAGACCAGCAGGACCACCGTTTCCATCACCTCACAGGCAGCCCCAAGGGTGTCGCCGGTGGCTCCGCCGATCTTCCGGCGGCAGATCCCAGCCAACAGCAGGGCGGTTAACAGACAACAGCCCAGAAGAACAAATCCGCGCCCGCTTTGCAGGACAAACGCTGCTCCACAGAGTACCAGACCGGCCCATACGGCCGCAAGCCGGGTGGCATCGCTGTAGAACAGGCGGCCCAGTCCCGAACCGCTGCGGGCGTACGGTAACAGGGCCATCATCCAGACGATGCTGCACCGCCCGGCAACGGTGGCAATGACCAGCGATGCGCCTATCGTCGCCGGATCGATGGTGGCCAGTGTCGCCGCTTTGATCAGCAGCAGTGCCCCGATGGCAACACTGCCCATGACCCCGACCCGGCTGTCACGCATGATGTCCAGACACGCCTCGCGCGGTCGACCACTGAGAAAACCGTCGGCGCTGTCGGCCAGGCCATCCAGGTGAATGAATCCGGACCAGAGGCTCAGCAACACCGCCAGCAACACCCCGTTGAGCAGCATCGGAAACACTGCCTGCAACCCCAGGAAGACGATGACGGACAAGGAGCCGAGCAACAGCCCGACCAGCGGGAAATAAAAGAGCGCCGCACTGAAATACGGCCCGTCGTCGCGCCCAGGTGAACC
>JAUVWB010000394.1 GCA_030604345.1 Desulfofustis sp.
ATACCTACCTGGCAAAATACGGGATCAAGGCGTCATCCGGGGGCGGACGCTCCAGTGCTCGCGAGACCATCGGCACCGTCGCCTCGGGCGCAGTGGCCGCCAAGATTCTCACCGAGAAATACGGCGTCGAAATCGTTGCCTGGGTCAGCTCCGCCGGGCCATATCGGGCGACCGAGGTCGATCATCAGACCATCTCCAGAGCAGCGGTGGATCAGAACGACCTGCGCTGTCCGGACCCGGAGATGGCAGAAAAAATGCGCTCGCTCATCACCAGCCTCAAAGAGGCCGGCGACTCCACCGGCGGTATCGTCTCCTGCGTCATCCGCAACGTCCCCCCGGGACTCGGGGAGCCGGTCTACGAAAAACTCGAAGCCAAATTGGCTCAGGCCATGCTGGCCATTCCGGCAACCAAGGGATTCGAGATCGGCTCCGGCTGCGCCGGGGCGGCCATGCGCGGCTCGGAGCACAATGATCCCTTCGTCATGAAGGAGGGCGGACGACTGGGGACCATAACCAACAACTCGGGCGGCATCCAGGGCGGCATCTCCAACGGCGAGCCGATCCACTTCCGGGTCGCCTTCAAACCTCCGGCCACCATCTCCCAACCGCAGCAGACCGTCACTTATGCCGGCGCGTCTCAGATTCTACAGGCCAAAGGCCGGCACGATCCGTGTGTCGTCCCGCGGGCGGTGCCCATTGTCGAATCGATGGCGGCGCTGGTACTGGTTGATCTGGCACTGCGACAGGAGGCTCGTCAGGCATTGCATTTCGACAGGTAACCGGTACCTTTTACCATGCCCCGCAAACCGAAAACCGTCTTCAGTAGGCTGATCGACCGCTTTTCGCCGCCGGTGGGTCTGCTGCTCCTGGTTCTCTCGGCGGTGGTCGGGGCCGGTACCGGCCTGGCGGCAGTGGTTTTCATCAAACTGATCGAGAGGGTCCACACCTTCTGCTTCACCACCGTTCCGGGTCTCTTCCCGGCGCTCGGTCCCTGGGTGTTCCTGTTGGCTCCGATCGGCGGAGCACTCCTGATCGGCCCGCTGATCATCTATGCCAAGGAGACCAAGAGCAGCGGAGTCCCGGAGGTTATGCAGGCGCTCATCCTGCACGGCGGCAGAATCCGCGCCCGCGTCGTCGGCACCAAGATCATCGGCTCGGCCCTGTGTATCGGCAGTGGCGGCTCGGCCGGAAGAGAGGGGCCGATAGTTCAGATCGGCGCCTCCCTCGGGTCAGCCATCGGCCAGTTGTTCAGACTTTCGGACGACCGTATCAGAAATCTGCTCGGTTGCGGCACCGCCGCCGGAATCGCCGCGGCCTTCAACACCCCGATCGCGGGTGTGGTCTTCTCCATTGAAGTCCTGATGGGTAACCTGCAGGTCCGCTCATTCGGCAACGTGGTCATCGCCGCCGTCGCCGGCTCGATCGTCAGCCGACATTTTCTCGGTAGCCGCCCTGCTTTCGCCGTTCCCCTCCACGCCTTCGGGTCGCCTCTGGCAATCTTCTTTTACCTGCTGCTCGGTCTGCTCTCGGCTCTGGTCGGCATCATGTTCATCAAGATGCTCAGCAGGTCCGAATCGTTTTTTGAGAACCTGGCCTGTCCCCAACTCCTGAAACCGGCCGCCGGCGCTGTTCTGCTCGGTCTTCTGGGGCTCTTGTTCACCGCCGTTCCCACCGGTAATGGCGGTGTCTTCCCGCAATTCTTCACAGTGGATGTGGGAGAGGCACTCGCCTATCCCCATTTCTACAGTCAGGGTTTTGTCTTCATCGAATCCGTCCTGCACGGCGGTATCCCGTTCTGGTTACTGTTGCTGCTGCTTTTCCTGAAACCGCTGGCAACGGCGCTGACCCTCGGATCCGGCAGTCCTGGTGGAGTGTTCGGCCCGTCGCTGTTCATCGGAGCCATGCTCGGCGGCTGCCTGGGCATCGTATTCAAGAACTATTTCCCTGAGATATCGGGGGAACCGGGAGCCTATGTCCTGGTCGGTATGGCCGCCATGTTCGCCGCCACCGCCCGGGCGCCGCTCACCGGGATGCTGACCGTCTTTGAGCTGAGTAACGATTACCTGATGATTCTGCCGATCATGGTTGCCGCCATTACCGCCAGCTATTTCGCCAGTTGGCTGCAC
>JAUVWB010000159.1 GCA_030604345.1 Desulfofustis sp.
ACATGGTTTTCCCATTGTACCGTTCGGTTTCAAACCGCTGCAGCTGGCGACGATAAAAATCGGCCTGCTCGGGATCGCTCTGTAAGACCTGCCGTTCAATGGCAACCGCTTCCTCGATCATACCATTAGCCCAATAGGCCGTGGCCAGCGTATCGAGAATATACGGTTTGGGTGCCAGGCGAGCGGCCTCCCGGGCCAAACCCAGAGCCCGAACCGGATCGCGAAGAACAGGGTCCCTTGTGGTCAAAAGAAGCCAGGCCAGGTTATTGAGCAGCTCCGGATCACCAGGTTCCAACTCCAAGGCCTTGTTGTAGGCAATCAAAGCCTTCTGTTCGAGTTGCCGATTGAACATCAGATCCCCAAGCAATCGATACCAGAGCGCCTGATTTTCAATACCCTCCATGCCGCGCATCAGCACCATCTCGATATATTTTGCCTCATAATCGCGGGCCATCTGCTCGGTAGGCATCCTGCCGGCCAGCAGCGCCACCAGAGCCACCACCAGAACATACGCAATCAGACTCCGATTGACCTTGCGATCCTGCCGATCGATCCAGGCGGGCTCACGCTCACACAGGGCCAGGTGATCGATTCGTTCACCAATCCCGAAATGATGCCAGTTCTTTTTCTCCCGCCGCTGTCCGCCGGCCCAGACGATTTTTTCGAAGGCCGCCACCAGGGCCCGGCTGTCGCCCAGTATCCGAAAAACGTACAGATCCGCCTGACGCTCGAAATTTCTGATGAAATACCCGAAGACGTAGCGGAAATAGAACAGCAGAAAGAGCAGTAACGGCAGACCGCCAACGATGCCGATCACCGTTTCCGGCCTAACCAGTTCCAGATTCATCAGCCAGTAAACACCATCAAGCGACAACAGATAAAAGAGAACCGGCTCGGCCAGAAACCCGGCCAGGACACTGAACCCGCCGATCAGCAGCACATAGAGGAGCAGATGTTTCTCTTTCACATGGCCGATCTCGTGCGCCATCACCGCTTCCAATTCGGCCACGCTCATGGTTTCAAGCAACGCCGGGGTCACCAGGATATAACGGAGTCCCGGAACAACACCCATGACGGCAGCGGTCAGAACACGCCCCTCGAACAGGGGCCAGAGATAGATATCTGCGGAAAAATTCTGCCGCCGGCAAAAGGTCTGAAGATGATGCAGCAGGGGGCTCTCCGGCATTTTTTGACAATCCCAGAGCCGTCGGACCAGCGGCGGAAAAAAGATCACCACCAGCAACAGGAACAGACCGAAAAAGATCACATCCCCCCACGGAGACTCCACGAACTGCTGCAACGACGGTGATGGCACCAGCGCCACCAGATCATAGATCAGCGACAGAACCACCCAGGGCAGGACGATGGGCAGGTTGGTCCGGATATTGGTGGTGACGAACGAGGCCCGAGAGTAGACCTTGCCGAACACCTGCCCGTAACTACGCCGCCCGGCCAACCACAGCAAGAGAAGAAACAGCAGGAAGAGTCCCAGACCGGAGACATTGAGCACCGCCGGGAAACGGTCGCCCACGGACAGAAAGGAAAGGTAATACTTGATATCTCCCAGATAGATGAGAATGGCAAAAAAGACCAGCGCCAGGATGGACATCCGTTTTTCCGCCTGAAAGTAACCGGCGGAGCTGCGGGTCGCGGCGCTCTTGAAGGTGCGCCTGACGATCAACCCGTAGAATCCGTATACGGCCAGACAGATAGCCAGCGACTCGAGCCAAGAAACAACCGGCTCCTGAGGAACGGCAGCGATGGAAAAAAGGAAGATGGCGGCCAGAAAGACCAGCAGGTTGGCGTAGATCACGTGACGCTTCCGGGTTGAGATATCAAGATTTCACTCACATTGACGCATAATAGCCATCCTTGCCAACAGCGGCAAGCACAGAGGATGAACCGGGACAGACAGTCAGGTGGGACACTGCCCTCCGGACAGTCACTGGACGGACTTGATTTTCGCCCATGACGCTTTTGTATTGACTTTTTCCCGATCATGGTCTTAAATAAAAAGTTTCACTGCCCGGCAGGGCGCATAGCTCAGCTGGCTAGAGCCACCGGCTCATAACCGGTCGGTCGTAGGTTCGAATCCTACTGCGCCCACCACTGGAAACGATCAGTCCCGCGACATGATCTTGAAAACGAAGCACGCAGACCACATCACAACAAAGGGGGTACACAGCACACCCCTACACATACGGAATAGCCGTACAGGAGAACCACAACGCTCCTGGGCGGAGCCGAAAAAAAGGTACACCCCGACTCGGGTTGTACCTTTTTTTTATGATTTTTCCAGTTGTTGAGCCAACTGCCTATGCCAGTCACCGTTTCCGACATCATCGCTCGCCTCGACGCCCTGGCCCCCTTTGCCAGTGCCGAATCCTGGGATAATGTCGGCCTCCTCGTCGGCACCGGGAAGCGACCGGTCCGTTCCATTCTGGTCGCTCTGGATCCAACCAATCGACTGCTCGACGAGGCGATCGCCATCGGCGCCGACACCATCATCACCCATCACCCGATTATTTTCCGACCGCTTTCAGCCATCGACACCGACGATCCAAATGGTCGGTTCCTGGAAACGGCGCTGCGTCACCGACTGACCGTCATCGCCAGTCATACCAACCTGGACAGTGCCCGCAACGGCGTAAGCGATGCGCTCGCCGATCTTCTCGGCGTGACAGAACGAGAGCCACTCCTTCCGGCAGCAGCAGGACAGCCAGACGGCACCGGTCTGGGCAGAATCGGCAGGTACCCGGTCGCCCTTTCCGGAGGCGTCTTTCTGGCCCGTCTCCTCGAGGCCTTACAGCTCCCCTGCTGCGATATCGCCGGGAAGATGCCGGCTTCCGTGCAGACGGTCGCTCTGTGCGGCGGCAGCGGCGGCGATTTTGCCGAACAGGCCAAGGCACGCGGTGCGGATCTCTATGTGACGGCGGAGGTGAAACACCACGTGGCCCGTTGGGCCGAGGAATGCTCTTTCTGCGTGATTGATGGAACCCACTACGCCACCGAACGGCCCATGGTGCAGCTCCTCGCCCGGAGCCTTAACGCCATTGCCCAGGAACAACAGTGGAAACTCACCGTTACCGCTTCCACCACGGAACGTCACCCATTTACCCGTTTTATGAACCCCAGCGCCAACAACCACCAACCCACAGGAGAAGGATCTTGAACGAAATCATTGAACAATTGGTAGAGCTGCAGGAAATCGACCTGAAGATCGACCAGATCGACAACGACATCAAAGCCGAACAGGAAGAACTTGACCAGCGGATCGCCGAACTCGAACAACGTCAGAACCGTATCGGTGAACAGGAAGCACGCATAACCGAGTTGGAAAAAGAGCGCCGCACCCTGGAAGACGAGATGTCGGACAAGATTGCCCATGTCAAGGAACGGCAATCGAAAATGATGCAGGTACAGACCAGCCGGGAGCAGACCGCTCTGCTCAAGGAGATCGAAGACGCCAAGAAGAACGCCAAAGAAAACGAGGACAAGATCGTCGCTATCATGGAAGAAGTCGAGCGGTTGAACGCTTCCATGACCGAAGAGAAAAACCTGCTGAAAGCGGAAAAAGAGCTGTTGGCCGAAGCCAGGGAAAAAGTCAGCGGGGCCATCGACGATTTGAACAAGGGCAAGAAGACCAAACTGAACCGGCGGGAAAAACAAGCCGAGGCGATCAACGGCTCGATGATTCGCAAATACGAGTTGCTTCGCTCCCGACGCAACGGTTTGGCCATCGTCAATGTACTTCAGGGTGTCTGCCAGGGCTGTTTCATGAATCTGCCGCCACAGCAATTCAACCGACTGCTGCGCGGCGACCAGATCCTGGAATGCCCGTCCTGCCAGCGGCTTCTCTACCACCAGCGTCAGGACGAGGAATAACACCGGTTTTTTCTTTCTTCTTCCGCTGAGAAGGACTACAGTGTCCAGTGGAGCGGGTGCATGATCGCTCCGACCTTCGAGTCGGGGAGGAAAGTCCGAACTCCACCGGGCAGGATGGTTCGTAACGCGAACGCCGGGCAACCGGGGGAAAGTGCCACAGAAAACAAACCGCCCGACTTTTCGGGTAAGGGTGAAACGGCGAGGTAAGAGCTCACCGCTCTCCTGGTGACAGGGGAGGCACGGTAAACCCCATCCGGAGCAAGACCAAATAGGGAGATGTTTGAGGGCGGCCCGTCCGATATCTCCGGGTAGGTTGCAAGAGGTGCCGGGCGACCGGCAACCCCAGTCAAATGATCATGACCCTTGCGGGTACAGAATTCGGCTTATAGCCCGCTCCGTTTTGAACAGCCACCACCTTTTCTCCAGCACTTCATGAATCAGCGTGCCGCGGTCATCATCGTTGCTGCGGGAAGCGGCTCCCGTATGCAGGCGGCCGTTCCCAAACAATACCTGCCTCTGGCCGGCAGGCCCCTGCTCGTCCACAGCATCGACCCGTTTGCCCGCTGCCCCTTCGTGGAACGTATTATCGTCGTGGTTCCTGCCGAGTGGATTGAAGAAACGGTTGAGATACTGGCCGCTTACAGAGCCGACTGGCCACCCGTCAGCATCGTCGCCGGTGGCCGCCGACGTCAGGACTCGGTGAAAAACGGGATCGATCTGATCAGCGACGAAGACCAGATCGTCCTCGTTCATGACGGCGCCCGCCCCTTCGTCTCGGCCACCTTGATCGAGCGGTGTTTCAACGAGATCGTGGCAACCGGTGCCGCCATTGCCGCTGTTGCGGTCAAAGACACGGTGAAACAGGCAGGGGTCGATGGACGGGTTGCGGCAACCGTTGACCGCACCCATCTGTGGCTGGCCCAAACCCCGCAAGGTGCTCGAAAAGCGTACCTGGTCGAGGCCTTTGCCCGCCTCGGTGATCGCGAGGTCACGGACGAATCGTCTCTGCTCGAGGCGGCCGGAATTCCGGTTCGGCTGGTGCCCGGCG
>JAUVWB010000369.1 GCA_030604345.1 Desulfofustis sp.
CCGACGAGCACCATTATCGGCTATTCATGCCCGCTGTTGCTTCCCCTTATCGAGGAAGGATGGTATAACCGGGTGGAGACGAAAATGATCATCAAACACTGCTTACGTCCGTTGAAAGACCGACAGATCGACGCCTTGTTGCCCGCCAGTTCCCTCTTCCAGCTCGTACTGCCGCTGCTGCACCCCCGCGTCGGTCGCCGGACCAAGGTAATCGATCCGTTTGCCGAGCTCTCAGCGGTCTTGTGCGCCTCCATCGAGACGTCTGGTATGGATCTGTCCCGTGATAACGGAATCTCGCCGCAGATCGGTATTACCCGATCAAACAAAGTGGTGGAAAAGATGCTGAACAAACTTTTCGGCCGCCGTGCCGTCCTTCGTGTCCTCTAACCTTATGAACAGATTGTCGCCCCGAATCCTCCAGTGCCTCCGGCAGTCGCTATTCACCTGCCTGATCGTCGGGCTGATGGCCGGCGTTGCCGCAGCCGTTGAACCCCCGGAACAGGTTGTCGAGCGGATGCAGAAGCGCTACCAGGAACTCACCAGCTTCAGTTTCACCTTCGGTCAGCAAACCAGCGGCCAATTGTCCGGTCGGCCCAAGACCGGCAGCGGCAGCGGTATCCTCTATCACCATGGCTCTCAGACCCTGATGCGCTGGAATTACGAGCGACCGGAGCGGCAGGTGATCATCAGCAACGGAGAAGAAGTGTCCATGTATTTCGAGAATCTCCAGCAAATGATCATCGCCCCCGGCGACGCCGGCCAGTCCGATGTCCTTGCCTCCTTTTTCAGTGGCGACAAAGCGCTCGACGAAAGCTTTCTGACGGTCGATCCGGATCCTGAAATCGCCGCTGCCACAGAGGAATTGTCGCCATCATTGCACGGGGCGCAACTGTTGCCGAGACAACCGCATGCGCAATTGCGCAGTGTGCATCTTTTCATCGACGACGAGTCGCTGATCAGACGAATCGACCTGATGGACCATTTCGACACCCGGACCATCATCGACATCGACTCGCTGGTCGTCAATCCGCTGGACGGCATGGACAACGCCGCCATCCTCGAGATTTTTTCTTTCGTCCCCCCGCCCGGCACCGAAATCATCAGACAATGACCCGGCCGAAGCCGCCAGAGAGAAACGACCGCTCCTTGACGAGACGAGCACGACCGTTCATTTTTTACTCACACCAGGAAAGAAATCATGGCCCCCGACAATGACAGTTTTGAAGCCCTGTTCAACGCCAGCCAGGAAACCTCGTTCAGCAAACTCTCGCCCGGGCAGAAAGTGACCGCAACCGTTGTCGGTATCGACGGCGAAACGCTGTTTCTCGATGTCGGCACCAAAAGCGAAGGCATCATGGAGGCTTCCGAGTTTATCGATGAAACCGGCAGCCTCAGCGTCACGGTAGGCGACCGCATCGAGGTTTATTGCCTGAAAAGCGGACCGAGTGGTCAGGTCTTCACCAGCCGACTCGGCGCCGGCAGTGGCGGTGCGCACCTCGAAGAGGCGTGGCGTGGCGGCATCCCGGTCCAAGGCCTGGTCAAGGCGGAGATCAAGGGCGGTTTCGAGGTGACCTTGTCATCCTCGGTCCGCGCCTTTTGCCCCTACTCGCAGATCAGTCTGCGCCGCACGGAGACCCCTGCCGATGAGTTTGTCGGCCAGCAGCTCGACTTCCTGATCACCCGCTTCGAAGCCGGTGGCCGTAATATCGTCGTCTCGGCCCGGGCCTTGCAGGAAGAGCAGCGGCGTCAGAAAAAGGAGGAGTTGCGACAGACGCTCAGCGAAGGGCAGCAGGTTGCGGGTACCGTCTCCTCGATCCGTCCCTTCGGGCTGTTTGTCGATATCGGCGGCATCGACGGCCTCGTGCCTCTGGCCGAAATCGGCTGGAGCCGAGTGGAAAATCTGGCCGAGTTGTACCGGATCGGACAACCGGTCACGACTGTCGTCAAGGGGTTGGACTGGGACAACGACCGCATCAGCCTGAGCATCAAGGAGACCCTGCCGGACCCGTGGCACGAAGCGGTGGCCGAATTGGCCACCGGCAGCAACCATACGGGAACCGTCTGCCGTCTGGCACCGTTCGGGGCATTCGTTACGCTTGCTCCGGGCGTCGACGGGCTGTTGCACGTATCAAAACTGGGCCAGGGACGAAAAATCAACCACCCGCGGGAAGTGGTGGAGACCGGCCAACAGATCGAGGTGGTTATCGAGTCGATCGATCCCGAGTCACGTCGCATCGCCCTGGCACCGGCTGATTACCAATCTCCCGAAGCGGTTGCCGAAGAGGAAAAACGGCAATTGCAGTCGTTTCGCGCGACTCACCGGCAGACGAAGGAAAATCAAACCCTGGGTAGCTTCGGAGCGCTGTTGAAGAAACAGCTCGATCGAAAAAAGCCGTAACCCCCCGCCGGCGACACCGACAATAACGGAAGACAGCCGGTCACCGCGGCCTGGCGTGATCGG
>JAUVWB010000015.1 GCA_030604345.1 Desulfofustis sp.
CACCGGTAGGAACTCCGGGACCGTTGTCGGCCACCTCGATGGCCACGGTCGCCCCTTCACCGGCACTGACGCTCAGGCCAATAACGCCCTCATTCTCGGCAACGGCGTCTAGCGCATTGATGATCAGATTACTGAGAATCTGTTCCAACTCCCCGACACCGAGGCGCACCAGCAAAGGTTCCTGGGGGTGTTGAACGCTGATACGGACGCCTTTTTTGGTCGCTTGAACGGAAAAAACCTCGCTTACCGACCGGGCAACCTGGCCGGCGTCGGCCACCCCGGACCCGGCCGCCTTCGGTCGGGCAAAGTTGAGCAGATCGCTCAGCACCCGCTGGGCCTGGCGGGTGTGCCGCTCAATGATGTCAAGGTCCCCGATTTGTTGGGGATCGCTGATGGTCTGCCGCAACAAACCGGTGTAGCAGCGGATGACACCAAGCGGGTTATTGATCTCGTGAGCCAATCCGGCGGTGAGTTTGCCGACGGTGGCCATCTTTTCCGTCTGCAGCATTTGCAATTGCAGGCGTCGCTCCATGGTGGTCTCGCGGAGGGAGACCACCACCTGGGACACTTTTCCCGACGATTGATCCCGGACCGGATACAGTGAAATGGAGAAAGAGCGCCCGTTCGGCAAGCAGACCTCGCGGAGATCTGCCGTACCGCGGAGTATGGCGTCCTGAAGGGGACATTGGTCGGAGCTGAGGTCGAAAAAAGGCGCGAGAATGTTACCGTCGGTGCGTATCCCCGCGGTCAATTCGGCTGCGAGCTTCTTGGCCGCCTGGTTGACGGTGAGGACCGAACAGCCGCTGTCCATCAAGGCGAGCGGGTCGGAGATGCCCTCGACTATGGTCTCCAGGATGTTCATCTGCCGGGCGAGGCTGTCGAGGGCGGAGATGTTTTCGGCGGTGATGCCGAGCTGTCGCCCCAGCGCCTGCAAGACGTTGAGTTCGTGTTCTGCCGCTTCCGCCTCAGTCGGCCAGTCGAGACAGAGCAAACCTTCCGCGTTTCCGGCACTGGAGCCGACCGGAACGAAAACGGTGGCACCCAGCCGAACGCTGATCCCGCCGGTAAGGATTTCCACGAACCGTTCCGGCTGTTCCGGAAAACCGGCATCTTCAGGCCAGACATAGGCATCCTGCGAGGCCATGGTGCAGATATAGGCGATACGCCGGGCGCCGAAACGGCGACATACCTGGGGCAGGGCCCGATGCCACAGCTCCGACCGGGAGCGGCTTTTCGACATGTCTTGAAGGAGTGAAACGAACAGCTGTACATCGGCCCGGCGAGCTGATGTTTCCCGAGAGAGTGCGGCAGTCCGTTCTTCCACCATGCGCCGCAGGTTCTCTGCGTAATTCTGGAGTTGCAGGCGGGCCTCAAAGAGGTGTTCGCTCATCTCTTCGATGCCGCCCACCAGATCACCGATTTCATCCTTCTTTTCGAATTGCAGCAACAAGGCGGTACTTTCCGAATCGGTGGCATGTTTGCGAAAGACATCACTGACACGACGGAGATTCTTGACGACCAGAAAACGGAACAGGACGTTGGTGGCGAAGAAGAAGAGCAGGACCCCGACGGCGAAAAAGGCGAAATAAGCGAGCCACGACTGCCGCACGCGACCGATGGAGCGCTCCACCGAAGTGGCCACGATGTCAAGGCCGCCGATACTGTCCAACTCCTTGCCGAAGCCCCTCATGCCGTAGATTTTGAGTAGATCGGGCGGAGCGTCCTCCGGTTTCCCGTGGCAATAGAGGCAGGACTGCTCGAAACGGACGGGGCGGGCCATGATGTAATGGCGATCACCGTTGAGGGTTTCATAGCCCTGCCATACGGTCCGGGATGGATCTTCCCGGAAATAGTTGATCAGGTGCTGCTCCAACTGGTTCGCCTCATACTCCGGGTTGCGCGCATCGATGGCGACGCGGCGAAAGAGGCTGCCGTCGTCCCGGGCCGCTGAAGGGGACATGATCTGCCGGGAGACGTAGGAGGAGGACATGGCCTCGATGATGAACGAGGTGGGAAACCGTTCGTACATAACGGGACGCAACGTCTTGCGGACGTATTGCTGGACCCCTTCCAGGTGGGTGAAAAAGAGGCGCGCTTTGTTTTCCACCTCGCCTTCCAGGATGCCGCGGAGGTGAAAATAAGACCCTGCCGAAAAAACGGAGCCAAGGATGAAGGCGGCCAAAAACAGGCCGATTACGAACTTGGTCTGCAGGTTGTATGGTTTCGGGATGTGCATGAACAGGCGTCGGGCGTGTTGTTGCCGCACGGCGGCGGTGCCTTGACGAGCACGGAGACTTTCTCAACACTCCGGCGGCGGTATCAGCCTATTGTACCCTCTGGACCGGTTTCCTTCAATTCAAGAAAGGACGAGGGAAAGCGGTCGACTAACGGCGAGCAAGCGCCGTCTCCAGATAGCTCTCCGACTCGGCCACCTGGGCCACATCGGTGTAGTAGTAACGGCTGGGGTCGATATCGTTGTCGGCAAGCGTTATCGACATCTTCTGCAGGATGTCCACGGAGTTCGTCAACAACGGAAGCACCCCGAAAATCAGAGTGAGCATGGTTAACAAAACTGCGAAGAACGAGGTCAGGCGACGAGTCAGGCTGATTGCTGTTTTCATGGATTCAGAAACCGGGGGAAGCGGACTTCCCCCGGTGGTTGAGTTTTTCGGTACCCTGGTTAGATCGATGCGGTGATCTCCGGGAAGACAACGTAAAACATGAGATAGGCCATGGTCAAGGTCAGGAGCAGGTTGAAGCTTTGCCCGCACACATAGAGAATAACCGGCTTGCCGCCCTTGAAGTAGACAGCGAGTTCCCGGAAGTTGGTGGAAAGCCCGATGGCGGCGAACGACAGGGCGAAGAACCAGTCACGCAATAACTGAGTGCCGCCGCGGACGGCGCCCTGATCAACCAGGGCAGCGCTCAGGTCCTTGCCAAGGCTGCTGTCCAGTAAGGAAAAGAGGATCGAAGCGGCGAGGAAACCCAGCACGAATTTCGGGAAGCGGTGCCAGATCTCGCCTGCACCCACCTGCGTACCGGCTCCCCGCTCAACCCGCATGGTCCAGTAGAGGGCGACGCAGAAGGCGGTGACGCCGATCATGACGTTCTGGATCATCTTGATGGTGGCCGCCACGTACATGGCCTTCTCGCCGAGAAACGCACCCGCTGCAGCCACCGCGCCGGTGGAGTCGATGGTGCCGCCGATCCAGGCGCCGCCAAGGATTTCCGGTATGCCGACGGCCTTGATGAAGGCCGGCATGGCGATCATCATGATGGCGGTGAAGACCAGGGACATGCCGATGGACAGGGTCAATTCCTCTTTCTTGGCCCGGCAGGCGGCCGCCGTGGCAATGGCTGCCGACGTTCCGCACACCGACATGTCGGCGGAGACAACGATGTTCAGCGTCTTGGACGGCATTTTCAGAACGGTCTGGCCAAAGATATAGGTGCAGATGAGAACGGTCGGGGTGACCACCCAGGCCACGAAGATACCGGGAACGCCGATGGCCAGGATCTTGCCGAACAGTACTTCGGCACCGAGCAGAACGAGGCCGGTCTTGATGAAGAACTCCACCTGACAGGCCGGCAAGACCCATCTCGGAGTGCCCAGGGTGTTGGCCACCAGCATGCCGAGCAGAATGCCCCAGGCCTCGGCGCCAAAGCCGTAGTGCTTGGAAAGGGCGTGATTGCCGAGCATGTAGGCAAGAATCGTGACGATAAAGACGATACCGAACCCTTTGGCAAAGCCCGTGAAGCTCTTGCCCATCAGCTTGATTCCAGCGCCGAAGGCGACTATGAAAAACAGGCATACCCCTATCAGGGTTGGGAAAAGATTATACGGTTTGTTGGATGCCTTCGTTTTGGCTGACGACTCCTTTTTCTTGGCGGCCTGCCAATCGGCAATCTTGGCCTTGGCCTCGTCGTTGAGGGCGCTATCCTGGAAGTTGGCTGCAGCGGCTGCGGTCTCCGCTTGCTGAGCAGCGGCCAAGGCGGCGACAGTTGCCTGTTTGGCGGCATCGTAAGCCGGTTGGGCCTTCTCGTTCATGGCTGTGGCCTGGGCCTCGGTGCGTATGAAGGAGTCGATCGGGTTCTCATTCCACGATCCTGGCCGTTTCGTCCAATGAGAGACAAACTTGCCAAAAGCGGAACTGCTCGCCTTCAGGCTCTTCTTGTCCGCGGCGGCGTCGTGCCAGGCGATGGTCTTGAACGGCGCTTTGGCCGCCTCGGCCTGCTGGATTTGATCGGCAGCGGCGATTTTTGCGGTGAACTCATCTTTTGGGCCAAATCCGAAATAGGCCACGAGACTGACGGCGATGATGATGAAGCCGAGCCAGATGGCCAGGTAATCCTCCTTGGTCCATAGATCTGACCATTTGCTTTGGGCTCGATCGACAACAACGTTGGTGTCTGATTGCGCCATGAACGCTCCTCCTTTCTCTTTCTTTGAACATCGTTAGTGGTTTGTATTCGTGCCATGGGCACGGATGAGTTTTGGAGGGTGGTATACAAACGGTATGCCTGTTGTGGCCTTTTGGGATAAATAAAAATAGACTGAAAATACGGTAGGTAAGAAGCCGTAAAAAGGCGGCGACCGCGTACACGGCGGGTGTCATGCAAACTCATGTTTGCGTTATTGCTAAGAACGGTTAGCGGAGGGGTGGTGCGGACGGGCCGGTTCAGCCGGGATGACTCAGAGAATGAGTTTTAGTCCGCTTTCCGATGAGAGGTCGGACAACTCTTTGAGATGGGCGCGTTGGACCATGGCCACTACCGATTCGATCTTGGCGGCGATGGCTCGAGTCGCCAGGTCGAACTGGATGCCGCAGATGAACTCGGTCCCTTGCTTGCCACGTACTTTCGAGAGGTGACGGACCTTGCCGTTGAGGCGAACCAGCATCATATCCTGGTGAACGAATTCGAGCGTGCGGCTCTCATCTATCCGGAACAATTCCTGCTGCTCCTTGGCGATGGAAAAAGCCATGCCGCTGGCACTGATGTCGACCACCTTGGTGCGAATGGTTCCGTGTTTCCTTTTGCCCATGATCATGACAATGAGCTGCATCGATTCGGGGACCTTGGCACGAAACTCACGGGCGCCGCGGACAATTCTGCCGATGGCCGGATAAGCCAGGCGGAGAACCGGCAAGCCCCGTACATCGGCCAGATCCTGGAATACGGTTCCCAGTTCGACGGCGTAAGTATTGGTGAAAAATCTGATCAGCACCCGTTTCGAGTGCCTGACATAAAGGTTGCCGATACCGGGTTCCAACGGCAGGGAGATCAGATGGGACATCTGTTTAAGGTAATCGCCGGTGGTATAGGGTGGCTCGATGGTGGTCGTCGAGCCGTTTTCCTCTACCTCCTCCAGGGGAGGTAGATCGTCGTAGAGGCGGCTGAAGTAGACGCGGGTGAGTCCGTCCAATTCCACCTCGAGGATTTTTTCGTCGATCAGCGCCGTCTGCAGGTAAGGAAGGATGTCGGTCGGCTTGTGGAAGATCTCTCGGTCCTCGAGGGCTTCCTCGATCATGGAGGCGGTTAGGATTTCTTCGGGGAAGAAGAGATTGAGGCGTTTTTGTACTCGCTGGACAAGGTTGTCGTGCTGCGTATCTGCCATCTCTCTCATGCGTGGCGCGAACGTTTTGGTTTCTCCTGCTCGGCGTCGTGCGGCTAAGCAGAACCCGATGGTTGCAGTTGCGACCCAACCCCATGTTATAGTAAATCAAAAGAACATGGAAATGCTATTTTCTGCTATCTTCCTGTGAGGACGGTTCAGGTGAGGCGGTTGCGTGTTATTACCTCTGCATACCGGAGCGCAGGTTTTTTAAGAATGAGCAAACGACGATACCAGTCATGGTCCGGCCGTCGTTGCTAACGGAGAGGGATATGGGTTTGTTTCATAAGATTTTGTTATGTTTGTTGTTGAGTTGCTTTTCTGGGCCGCTTGTTGGTGTCGCTGCAGCGAATGCGGTGGAGTTTCGCTGGATGATTCTTGCTGATTCGGGAACGGGCATGCAGGCGCTTGATTTTTCGGAAAGACCGGTCGTTTATTCCGGCACCCCCATGCAATTCTACCTGGAGCATCTGGACAATTGTTATGTCTATCTGTATTTGCTTGATGGGGGCAATCAATTGGCCACTTTGTTTCCGATGGCCTCGGGCTATTACAATTACGGTTTCCCGCGCGGACAAAAATATTATCCGCCGGGAGATCGAACCTTTACCTTCGGTCCCCCCGGAGGACTGGAGACCTTTTTTGTGATTGCCACCGAAGAACGCCCTTTTCAACTGGAAAAGTTGACCGACGAATTGTTGAAGAATCCGGGCAGTCGAGAGCAACAACAGCTGCTGTTGGCCGAGATCGAGAAAATGATCAGCGATCGGGATATACCCTCTCGCAAAGCTGAAGACCTTGTGAAAATCAAGCGGCGTGTCTCGGCGGACGAAACGATAACGTTTCAAGCGGTTGAGGTGGACGCGGGAACCTTCTACGGGCGCCGGCTTGAGATCGATCATCGATAACCACGGCCGGAGGAAGCGTTTGTCAATCAGGAACGTTTGGCACAGGGTATGAAGATTTTAACAGCTCCGCGCATGGACCGGTGCATCGGCTGCCATTCCTGTTCGTTGGCGTGCGCCCGCCAGGTGTATAAACGATTATCTTGGGCGACTTCGGGGATCAGGATTCATTCGGCCGGCGGTTTGTCCACCGGTTTTATCGGGGTTCTCTGCCTGGCGTGCGACCCGGCTTCCTGCGTGGCCGCCTGTCCGAGTAGCGCATTGCGGCAGCGGCCTGGCGGCGGCGTTGTCTTGCGCCGGAATGCCTGCATAAGATGTGGCGCCTGCGTTGACGCCTGTCCAGTCGATGCGATCTACCGAGATGCCGTCGGTGATATTTTCGTTTGCTTGCAATGCGGGAGTTGCGTGGCCTTTTGTCCGCATCAATGTCTGGATTTCAAAGATAGTCGAGACGTGCGAAGGTATTTTGATCATGAGTGATACGTTCACCGTGTTGGTCGTTGACCTGGAAAACGGTCGTGGGAGCTTGGAAACCATCGGGGGACGAAACGAGGTGGCCGGTGGCAGCGGTTTGGCTGCGCTGTTGTTCAGCCGTTATGGTCGGCCGGATGCTCCTTGGGATCATCCGGAGCAGCCGCTAATTTTGGCCATCGGTCCGTTGACCGGCCATTTCCCGTTGATGAGCAAGACGGTCTGTTCTTTCGTTTCCCCTTATCATGGCCACTATACCGAGAGTCACGCCGGCGGAAGATCTGCCCTCGCCCTGTTTTTCGCCGGCTACGATGCTCTGGTGCTGAGCGGCCGTGCCAGGACGCTGAGTTGCCTGTCCCTCGGGTCTCGTCATGTGCACTTGTCTGACGCCTCTTTTTTGGCGGGAATGAACGTTAATGCAACTGGCACGTTGCTCCGGCGCATGTTCCCGAAGTCGTCCGGGCACCGCTCCATTCTCAGGATCGGTCCGGCTGGCGAGATCGGCTCGGCAATGGCCTGCATCAACGTTGATACCTATCGCCATTTCGGTCGTCTCGGGGGCGGTGCTGTGTTTGGCGCCAAGAATCTGAAGGGACTGGTTCTGTGCGGAGACGGGCATCGGCAGATGCCGACGGGTAAGAAATACATGCAGGTGTTTAAGGCGGTGCATGAGCAGGTATGCCGTACCGACATGATGCATAAGTATCATCATCTGGGTACCGCCGCGAACCTGAGGGGGTTGAACGATATCCAGGCCCTGCCCTGGAGAAACCTGCAAAGCACGTCGGATATGGCAATTGCAGAGGTTGATGGCGAAGCCTTTGCGGAGAAGACGTTGCTGCGCAACGGCGCCTGTTCCGGTTGCCCGGTCGGCTGTATTCATCTCGGATTTTTCCGCGATCGGTTTCAGCGGGATGCCCGCTATCTATACCACCAGGTCCCGTATGATTACGAGCCGATCTTTGCTGCCGGTACCATGCTTGGGGTAAGCGATTGCTTTGATGTTTTACGAATTCTTGAGGATCTCGAACGGCTCGGTGTCGATGCCATGTCCGGCGGAGTGGCGTTGGCGTGGGCGACTGAAGCGACCGAACGAGGCCTGATCGGTCCGCAACAGACCATTGTTCCGTTGCGCTTTGGCGATGCTGTCGGCTACCAGACGGCTGTTGAGTATCTCGGCTTGGGGGCCAATGAATTCTATCGCTTACTCGGCAATGGCACGTTGAAGGCAGCCGAGCGCTATGGCGGCGCTGATTTTGCCTGTGTGCTTGGACAAGAGATGGCCGGATACGCGACCGGAGAGTTGTTTTTTGCTGCCCAATCGCTCGGGTTTCGCCACTCCCATCTCGACACGGGAGCTTATTCGCGGGAACAGAAAGAACCGAGTAAGGATGTGGCCGCGGCGGTCGATTTTCTCATCCGGGACGAGCCGTACCGGGCCTTGCTCACGTCCATGACAGCCTGCCTTTTCGCGCGCTCGGTTTACCATCCCGAACAATTAGCAACTTGTCTTGATGCTGCCGGTTTCACCGAGCTTGCCGGATCCCTCGATTGCACTGCTGAACGGATCAGACGACGGCGCTGGCAGGCTCGGATTGCCACCGGGTTCCGACCCGAGGACACAACGATCCCGAAACGGTTCTACCAGGTCAAAACCTGGCGGGGCGTGGTGGACGGCGACTATATGGATCGGCTGCGGCAGGAATATGGGCGCCGGATCATGGAACTGGCCGCGGATGACGGTTCGTACTGAGGACCGGCGGGTCAGCCAAGGAGCCCTTCATTTTTGAGTAGTTTGTAGTTGACACTGTCGATCAGGGCCTGCCAACTGGCCTCGATGATGTTGATCGATACCCCGACCGTCCGCCACTGGCACTTGCCATCGGTGCTCTCGACCAGAACCCTGACCTTCGCTTCAGTGCCGTGCTCACCGGACAGGACCCGAACCTTGTAATCGGTAAGCTCCATCTCTTCCAGGCATGGATAAAACCTGGTCAAGGCCTTACGCAGCGCCCGGTCGAGGGCGTTGACCGGGCCGTCTCCCATCGATGCCGTATGCACTTCGTGGCCGCCCACATAGAGCCTGATGGTGGCTTCGGTCAGCGGTGGTTTGTCGATCCGGTATTTATTGTTCATCACCCGGAAACCCTCAACCCGGAAGAACTTGCGCTGCAGGCCGAGGGCCTCCCTCATCAACAGCTCGAAACTGGCCTCGGCCGCCTCATACTTGTAACCCTGATTTTCTTTTTCCTTGAGATCGCTGATGATGGTCGACAGCAATGGGTCGTCTGCCTTGAGGTGCAGTCCCCACTGACCCGCTTTGTGCAGGATGTTGGCGCGGCCGGCCTGGTCGGAGATGAGAATACGCCGGTTGTTGCCGACCTTTTCCGGCTCGATATGTTCGTAGGTCAGGGGATTGCGGGTAACGGCGCTGACATGGATGCCGCCCTTGTGGGCAAAGGCGGATTCGCCCACATACGGTTGATAGCGGTTATGTGGCAGGTTGGCCATTTCGTTGACCAGCCGGGACGTCTTGTATAACGCCTCGATGTTTTTACCGGCATGGCATTCCCGTTTCATCTTAAAGATCAGAGCCGGCAGGATCGAGGTGAGGTTGGCATTGCCGCATCGCTCCCCGTAGCCGTTCATGGTCCCTTGGACATGATCGATGCCTTGTTCGACGGCCATCAGGCTGTTCGCCACCGCCGTTTCTGAGTCGTTGTGGGCGTGGATGCCGAGCCTGACCGAGGCCTTGATCGCCTCCAGGTGGTGTCGGACGGCGCCGATAATGGCGGGTAATTCGTGCGGGAGGGTGCCGCCGTTGGTGTCGCACAGGACCAGTGTGTCGGCTCCGCCTTGGACCGCTCGGGTCAGGGTAGCCAGAGCGAATTCGCGGTTATGTTTGAAACCGTCGAAGAAGTGTTCGGCATCGTAGATCAACCGATCCACATGGGAGCGGAGAAAAAAGAGCGTGTCCTCGATGATCTCAAGGTTTTCCTCAAGACTGATGTGCAGAGCATCGGTGACATGGATGTCCCAGCTCTTGCCGAAGATGGTGATCGCCGGCGTCTCGGCGGCGATCAGGGCTTGCAGGTTGGGGTCCTGCTGGGCGCTGTTCTTGATATGCCTGGTCGAACCGAAGGCGGCGATCAGAGTGTGGTTCAGTCGCTGGTGCTTGATCTTCCTGAAGTAGTCCACGGACATGGGGTTGGAGCCGGGCCACCCCCCTTCGACGAAATCTAGCCCGAGCTGGTCCAGGGCGAGCGTGATGCGCACCTTGTCCTCGACGGAGAGGTTGAAATTTTCCGCCTGAGTACCGTCGCGCAGGGTGGTGTCGTAGACCTCGATGACCCGGGTCATGGCTGTTGCTGTTCCTCCGGATAGAGACGGATTGCTACCGTGATGAGGCGCTGCCGCTTGCTGCCCGTTGCCGGCAACGGCGGCACGGCGACCACCGTCACCAGTTGACACGGGCGAGGTGCGGCCGGTTCCGCCCAGCCGGTTCAATCGTCCACGTGAGACATACAAGCCACCAATACTAAGTCGTTGGTGGGAAAATGCAAACAATTTGACCACCGAACGGCGCTGACGCGGGTGGCGGTCGTGGTTTGCCCCCGGACTCGGGCCACCACCTATCTCGTCTTGCGATATGGAGCTTTTGATAGTACATAGAAGCAATTGTCACGACCGGTGACGGTGCGACCCTGCCGCCGTCCGCCGGCATTCTTTTCGACCCTGAAACCATATAACCCTTTGAACGGGAGGAACAACAGATGAATCGTCTGGGACGAATGTTGCTGTGTCTGGCTGCCGTGATGCTGCTGGCCGTACCTGCTCTTGCCCAAGAACAGAAGGTACGATGGAAACTGGCGATGAGTTGGACCAGTACCCTGGAGCCTCTTTCCCAGGCCGGCCCCTGGCTGGCGCAGATGGTCAGTGACATGACCGACGGTAACTTTGAGATCCGGTTCGAAGGCGCGGAAAAGCACAAGGCGGCGCTGGGGGATCTGCTGGATATGGTCAGAGGCGGCCAGTTCGAGATGGGGCATAGTGCGTCCTACTACTGGAAGGGCAAGGATGTCACCACCACCTTTTTCACGACGGCGCCGTTCGATATGACCGCGGCGGAACAATACGGCTGGTATTACTACGGCGGCGGTCTGGAATTGATGCAGAAGGTGTACAGTAAATTCGACGTGTACAGTTTCCCCGGTGGCAATACCGGGGTGCAGATGGGTGGCTGGTTCCGCAAGGAGATCACCTCGCTTGAGGACCTGAAAGGGCTGAAGATGAGGATCCCCGGGTTGGCCGGCGAGGTGTTCGCGAAACTCGGGGTCAACGTCACCAACATCGCTCCCGGCGAATTGTATACCGCTTTGGATCGGGGCACCATCGACGCCCTGGAGTGGGTGGGACCGGGTATGGACATCAAGATGGGCTTTCACAAGATTACCCCGTATTACTATGCCGGTTGGCAGGAACCGGCATCGGAGCTGCAGTTCCTGGTCAACAAGGCGGCCTTCGACAAGTTGCCGAAGTCCTATCAAGCGGTGTTGACCACCGCCATGCAGGCGATCGCCCTGAAGATGACGGCGGCCAATTTTGAGGCCAACGCCCGCGCCTGGGAGCAGATGAAGGCCGAACTGCCGACCATCAACATGATGATTTTCCCGGAACCGGTGCTCAAGGCCATGAAAGCCGCTTCCGACGAGGTTCTGGAAGGCTATGCCGCAGAAAATGCGGAGTTCAAGGAAGTCTATGAATCCCGTAAGGCGTATCTGGCGACGGCGCGGCCGTGGACCAAGGTTTCGGAGCAATACTATCTCGAGACCGCCGATGTCGTGATCGAATAAGCTCTGCAGAAATCACTCCCGCCGGTCCGGAACGCATTGCCGTGTTCCGGGCCGGCCGTGCGGGAAGGGCAAACGGATGCTGGACAAAATAGAACGGATGTTCATGCGGCTCAACCGGGTAACCGGCAAATGCCTGGCGGTACTGTTGATGCTGATGGTGCTCAACGTCTTTTACGACGTGGTGACGCGCTATTTCCTGCATAACAGCTCAGTGGCCATGCAAGAGATGGAGTGGCATCTGTTCGGTCTGATCATCCTCTATGGGATGTCAGTGGCCCTACTGGACGAGGGCCACGTGCGGGTGGACTTCATCTACGACCGGTTCAGTCTGAGAAAAAAAGCTCTGATCAATATCGTCGGGACCGTCTTTTTTCTGGTGCCGCTGGCCCTGCTGGTGCTGTTCGGTTCTCTCGACTACGTCACGGATGCCTATGTCATCCGTGAAATCTCCGAGGATCCGGGCGGGCTGCCCTATCGCTGGTTGATCAAGGGCATGATCCCGGTCTCTTTTGCCTATCTGATTTTCTGCGCCATCGGCTATGTGGTCAAGCAGGTCAATATCATTCGTTCGGTCAGCTTCGCGACCAAACGAGAGGTACAGCCATGACCGGCATAGTCATGTTCTGCGCCGCTTTAGCGCTGCTTGCCGTCGGTTATCCGGTGGCCTTTACCTTTGGTTCGGTTTCGATCTTTTTCGGAATTATCGCTGCCATCGTCTATCTTGGCGGTGACGCGACGCCGGCCCTGGTCGCCGGTGAGTTCTTTCAGATGTTCTCCATGATGCCGTTTCGCATTTACGCCATCATGAAAAACACCATCCTGATTGCCGTTCCGCTCTTCATTTTCATGGGCATACTGCTGCAGCGCTCGGATCTCGCCGAACGCCTCCTCGAATCGATGGGGTCACTTTTCGGCCGGGTCCGCGGCGGTCTGGCGGTCAGCACGGTTCTGGTCGGTACCTTGCTGGCGGCATCCACCGGTGTGGTGGGCGCTTCAGTGGTGGCGATGGGGGTAATCTCCTTGCCGGTCATGCTCAAATACGGCTATGCCAAACGGTTGGCAACCGGGACCATCTGCGCATCCGGGACTTTGGGACAGATCATTCCGCCGTCGATCGTCCTGATCATCCTCGGTGACGTCTTCCAGCAGCCGGTCGGGGATCTGTTTCGTGCCGCGGTGGGGCCGGGGTTGATGCTGGTTGCCTGTTATATCGCCTATATCCTCGTCATTTCCCTGATCGACCGACGGGTGGCGCCGCCCATGCCCAAGGACGAGGATCTGAGCCGCGGGCAGAGTCTGGGACGGGCCCTGTTTGCCATCATCCCGCCGCTCACCTTGATCGTCATGGTGCTCGGCTCGATTTTTGCGGGGGTTGCAACACCGACCGAGTCCGCCGCCGTCGGCTGTATCGGC
>JAUVWB010000213.1 GCA_030604345.1 Desulfofustis sp.
AAAGTCACCGAAAATTCAACCTACCGGCTGATGAACACCAACCTCAACCGGATCACCAACACCCTGCAGGATCTGCGCAACCAGGGGGCCACCGGCCTCAAGCTGAACGAACCGTCGGACGACCCCTCCGCTATCCGGCCGGTGCTCACCACCCGCACCCAGATCCGCCACACCGAGCGCTACCTTGAGACCATGGGGGTGACGCTGGACAAGATGCAGGCCACCGACGGCCACCTGGAACACGTGGAAAACGTCATGCAACGAGCCAAGGAGATCGCCATCAACGCGGTCAACGGCGCCATGAGCGATTCCGACCTGCAGACCCTCGCCGACGAGGTCGCCTACCTGCGCCAGGAGATGCTCGACGCCGCCAACGCCATGGTCGACGGCAAATATATCTTTTCCGGCTACGCCGAGAACACCAAACCGTTCGTCGAGAATCCAGACTATGATCCTCTCGCCTACGACCCTGCGGTGTCGACGACCTGGCCCTATCTCTATCAGGGTGACGCCAACCCGATCGAGCTGGAGATCACTCCCGGTGAATACCTGCAGGTTAACCTGACCGGCAACAACCTCTTCTTCGGCGTCTCAAACGCCAACTGGGTTGATTCGGACACAGCGGCACTCAATCAGCCGGAGGCCGGCCGGGTCGATCTGTTTTCGGTGCTGACCAGGCTGGAAGAAGCGATCCGCGCCGGCAACGTGGATGACCCGGCTGGGGCCGGCGGCGGCATGCAGGCCGCCATCGACAATCTGGAACTGGGCGCCGACCAGGAGCGGCGGCTGCGCAGCCGGCTGGGCAACCGCGCCACCCGCGTCGAGGCCGCCATGGCCCATCAGGAAGCAACCCTGGTGGACCTGGAACAGATCCTGTCGCGCTACCAGGACGCCGACGCCATCGAGACCTTCAACGAGATCATCAAACAGGAAACGGCGTTCCAGGCGGCGCTCAATGTCACCTCCCGGGTCTCGAAGATCTCCATCCTCGATTATTTTTAGCGGCTGATTCCCCGAATTGACATTTGGGCGGGCACACCATAAGATGGGGCTACCGGCATCGCCGCACCCGGTGCTACGCTGCGGCATCGTTATCTTGTCCCGGGGGAGCTTGAAACAGGCAACATTTCGCTCAAGCTTTCCGTATCTTCAATCGGAGTTGGCATGCTGGTTCTCTCGCGAAAACCCGGCGAAGGATTCCTGATCGGGGACGACATCCTCATCAAGATTGTCGAAGTCAAGGGCGGTGCCATCAGGATCGGCATCGAGGCCCCGCACGATAAGAAGATCTACCGCCAGGAAGTCTACGAAAAGATAAAAGAACAGAACGTAGCCGCGGCCCAGTGGGGATCCACCGATCTCGACGAGCTGAGCAGTCGAATCACCACCAGGAAGAAATGACATGCACACCATAGAGACCCGCTTCGGAACCATCGAATACGAGCCTGCCAACCTGCTCCATTTCCCCGCCGGCCTGATCGGACTGCCCACCCTGCACCGTTTTATCGTCGTGCCCCCGAAAAAAGAGGGGCCACTGTTTTGGATCCAGTCGGTGGACGAACCGGATTATGCCTTCATTCTCACCGACCCGACCAATTTCTTTCTCGACTATGCGGTAACCCCGGACGAATCCGAGCGGAACATGCTGCAGATCGGCCCGGACGACGACTGCTTCGTGCTCACGGTAGTCACCGTGCCGCCGGACCAGAACATCACCATCAACCTGGCCGCGCCGATCCTGTTTGCCCCGAAGACCAACCGGGCCATCCAGGTTATCCTGGAGCATCCCGATTACCCATCGAAGACACCGCTTCCCCGTGTCTCACCACAAAAACAAGAGCAGCAAGCCACCAGCACCACCACCGGCTGATCGGCCGACAGTCGAAAACGAGGCGCGGCGCCGAGCCCAGCATTGGAGGGAACAGGTTTTCACCGGTTTCCTCCTTTTTTCGTTAAGAATCCCCTAAAGCAACCGATACGTATCTCATCTGTGGGGACAGAGACAGTACGATTGTGAACATAAGCGGCCACGCTACCTTTCAGGAGGAAAGATCATGGCACTTACGATCAACACCAACGTATCGTCTTTGAACGCCCAACGTCATCTCAGCAAATCCCAGAACGAGCTGTCCACGGCGATGGAACGGCTCGCCTCCGGCCTGCGCATCAACTCCGCCAAGGATGATGCGGCGGGCCTCGCCATTTCCGACCGGATGACCTCGCAGATCCGCGGTCTCAACCAGGCGTCACGCAACGCCAACGACGGCATTTCGCTGGCCCAGACGGCCGAAGGTGCCATGCAGGAATCCACCAACATCCTGCAGCGCATCCGCGAGTTGGCCATCCAGTCGGCCAACGCCACCAACTCCGCCGCCGACCGGGCCGCCCTGCAGGCCGAGGTCAACCAGCTCAAGGCGGAGATGAACCGCATCGCCCATGCCACCTCGTTCAACAACCTCAATATCCTCGACGGCACCTTCATCGCCCAGCAGTTCCAGGTGGGGGCGAACGCCAACGAGACCATCGGCGTCACCATCGCCAGCATGCTCACCGACGACCTGGGACGCTATTATATCGACTCGGTTAATACCCAGGCTAATCAGGGCACCGGTTCCTTTGTTCTTCCGGATACCGATCTGCCGGCCAACAACACGATAGCTGCCCAAACCCTGACCATCAACGGACCACGAGGCACCGATACGGTTGTCGTGCAGCTTGGCGATTCCGCCTTTACCGTGGCCGCCGCCATCTCAGGCGCCGAGGCCAATACCGGGGTAACGGCCACAGCCCGGACCACGGTGGAACTCTCCGGTCTCACCGCCGACGGCACGGTATCGCTGACGCTGGGCAGCGGCGGCAATACCGCCACCGTTTCGGCTGCCGTCACCGAGAACGATCTGTCCAACCTGGTTACCGTGATCAACGATCAGGCCGGCGTCACCGGCATCACCGCAACCCAGGTCAGCGGCGTGCTGACACTGACCGAGCCCAACGGCCGCAATATCGAAATCACCGATTTCAGCCACAGTGCTGGTGGAACCATCGACATCGAAACACCCGACGGAGCTACCGGTACCTTGGCTGATGGTGGTGATGACTCGACCATCGTCACCGGAGTGATCGAATTTTCATCACAGGACTCTTACACCGTCTCCTCCAACGTCGCCAACACCGCCGGCAGTGTTATCAATGCCGCCGCCGATACCAACGTCAACTCGCTGTTCGAATCGGTCACCGAGATCGATATCTCCTCCATTCTCGGGGCCAACGACGCCATCCTCATCGTCGACGCGGCTCTGGGCAAGATCGACTCGCAGCGCGGTGATCTGGGTGCCATCCAGAACCGCTTCGAATCGACCATCGCCAACCTGCAGAACGTGGCGGAGAACCTCACCGCCGCCCGTTCCCGCATCCGCGACGCCGACATCGCCCAGGAAACCTCGGTGATGACGCAGAAGAACATCCTTCAGCAGGCCGGCGTGGCCATTCTCTCCCAGGCCAACACCACCCCGCAGCTGGCCCTGCAACTGCTGCAAGGGTAAGCCGAAATCTTGGGTCCGGTGTTTTCGTAACATCGGACCCAAGATTATTATCATGTCATTACAGAGTGTTGAGAACGAAAATATCTTTTTTTCAGCGGCAACGACTTTTTTACTAAAGTTCTTTTTCCCTGTCTCCGATAAGCGACTCAAGGGGGAAGATATCGATGGATCGATCTTCCAAGAGTAACCAGCAACACGAAAAGAGGAGGTGAACCACCGGACAATAACTGGCAGTACCAGGTAGTACCTTGAAAACTGGGCACGGAAGCCCGAACACCCCAACCCAATAACATATTCATGGAGGAATATCATGGGTTTAGTAATCAACACAAACGTAATGTCCCTCAACGCCCAGCGTAACCTGGGCTCCACCCAAAGCTCGCTGGCAAAATCCATGCAGCGACTCTCTTCCGGTCTCCGCATCAACTCAGCCAAAGACGATGCTGCCGGACTTGGCATTTCCGATCGCATGACCTCGCAGATCAGGGGTCTCAATCAGGCAGCTCGGAACGCCAATGATG
>JAUVWB010000399.1 GCA_030604345.1 Desulfofustis sp.
ATTGCCATAGTCTAGATCGTGCGGTACATGGATGTCTCCTCGTCGATACGGATACGGTCCCCCTCGTCATGGTCGTCGCTTCCTCCCTGTGGTGATCTCTTCTTGATTGTATAGTCACGATCTTCATCAGGGACAAACCAGCGGAACCAGTTCGCCGCCAGCGGCCATCAAAAAAAGTGGCAGACGATTGTTGCATTCTTGACATTCTTCCATACAGAGAATAATATTCTTGAAATTCTCACATATGGAGAACGAAATGGCGCAACCACTGGACCAGACCAATATCGAAATCCTCACGATCCTCCAGGAAAAGGCGAGAATCCCGAACATCGAGGTCTCTCGTCTGATCAACCTTGCACCGTCGGCGGTTCTCGAGCGCATTCGCAAAATGGAGAGCCAGGGGATTATCGACGGTTATGAGGTGCGGCTCAACCCGGAACAATTCAATTGCCGGACCATCGCCTTTGTCCTGGTGTCCCTGGATGGCTCCGCCGATCTGCCCACGGTGGAATCGAGGCTGAGCAGCAACGAGTTGATCCAGGAAGTGCATCGAATTGCCGGCGCGGACGGCTACCTGATAAAAGTGCGGACAGCCGATCTACCGGCTCTGGATCAGGTGCTGCGCCACGATATAATGACCATCCCCGGAGTACGTTCGACACGGACCCTACCGGTACTGTCCACCCCCAAGGAGACGGCCCGGATACCCATCACTTTTTCTGAGAGACCAGCACCATGCCCATGACCGAAAGCTACCGGAAACGACTGTTGCCGATCCTGCCGGCGATCGCCGAACACTTCGGGACACCGTTCCACATTTATGACGAGGCCGGTATCACCGACACCTGCCGGCAACTGATCGAGGCCTTCAGCGGGGTCGAACGTTTTCGCGAATATTATGCCGTCAAGGCCCTGCCCAACCCGACCATCCTGGAGATCACCGCCCGCTCGGGCTGCGGGTTCGACTGCAGCTCCATCCCGGAACTGCTGCTCGCCCGCCAAGTAGGCGGGCGCGGCGACGATCTGATGTTCACCTCCAACAACACCAGCCGTGAGGAGTTCGCGGTTGCCGCCGCCGACGGCGGCTCTATCCTCAATCTCGACGATATCAGTCTGCTGGCCAAGGTCCCGGAAATGCCGGAGACGGTCTGCTTTCGTTACAATCCGGGCGCGGAGCGGGACGGTAACGAGATCATCGGCACTCCCACCGAGGCAAAATACGGAGTCAGCCGCGACCAGATCGTCGCGGCCTACCGGCAGGCCCGGGAACGAGGGGCCCGGCGCTTTGGCCTGCACACCATGCTGGCCTCCAACGAACTGGACTACCGCTACATGGTGACCACCGCCGAGATGCTGCTGCACGTGGCCGAATCGATCCAGCAGCAAGTGGGGATCAGCTTCGATTTCATCAACATCGGCGGCGGCCTCGGCATCCCCTATCGCCCCGAGCAGACACCGCTGGACCTGGCCGCCATGGGCCGGGAAATCACCACCCGGGTGCGCGCTTTCGGCGACCGAGTCGGGACCATGCCGGCCTTGTACATGGAAAGCGGCCGCTTCGTCACCGGCCCGCACGGCGTGCTGGTGACCCGGGCCATCAACCGCAAGGATATCTATCGCACCTACATCGGCGTCGACGCCTGCATGTCGGCATTGATGCGGCCGGGCATGTACGGGGCCTACCACCATATCGAGGTGCTGGGCAAAGGGGAGGGAGATAAGCGAGAGACAGTGGACGTGGTCGGGTCACTGTGCGAAAATAACGACAAGTTCGCCATCCAGCGCGACCTGCCGGTGATTGTCGACGGCGACCTGCTGGTCATCCACGATACCGGCGCCCACGGCCATGCCATGGGCTTCAATTACAACGGCAAGCTGCGGCCGCAGGAGTTGTTGCTGGCAAGCGACGGTACGGTGCGCTTGATCCGACGAGCCGAAACCGTGGACGACTACTTCGCCACCTTACGGTTCGCCCCCAACGCGTTCCGCCCGTAAAAAGAGGGCGGCGCTCCCGGCAGCAACGGGAGCGCCGCCCGGTGGTCACATGCGGCTCAGCAGGCGGCGGG
>JAUVWB010000247.1 GCA_030604345.1 Desulfofustis sp.
GGCGTGGATCGCTTATTGCATATTTTCCAGCGATCACCACTTAACACGCAGTCTTCCGCCCATCCGGAGCACGCCATGGCACGATCGATCATGTTCTTCTGCCTCACCATTCTGGTATTGATTTCTATCGGCAGGGAGGCGGCCGGCCAGTCCGAGTTACGAGCCGGTGTTGCCAGCATGATCACTCCCGTTTCAACGGTCCGCTATTATCAGCAGATCATTGATTATCTCGGCGAAAAACTTGGCCGGCCAGCCACGATGATCCATCGTACTACTTACGACGAAATCGATCTGATGCTCGAGCAGGGCCAGGTAGACGTCGGCTTTATCTGTTCCATGTCCTACGTATTGGACAAGGAGAAATTCGGTGGCGAACTGCTAGTCGTGCCGCAAGTCGGTGGCAAGACCGTCTACCAATCTGCCATTATCGTACATCGAGACAGCCCGGCCGAGAATTTCGCCGATCTGGAAAATAAAATATTTGCCTTTGTCGACCCCAAATCAAACAGCGGCCGGCTCTATCCCCTCTACCTGCTGGCCAGGGGCGACACCACTCCCGAACGTTTCTTTTCCTCCTTTCTCTACAGCTACAGTCACAACAAATCGGTAGAGATGGTAGCCAAAAAACGGGTCGACGGGGCCTCGGTCGATTCCATCGTTTACGATTTCATGACGGCCACCGGTTCACCCTATGCCCAACAGACGAAAATCATCCATCGCTCACCGCCGTTCGGCATCCCGCCGGTGGTAGTGCCGCCTTCCACCGAACCGGAGCTGAAGGAGAAAATGCGTTCGATTCTGCTGCATATGCACCGCGACGCAAAAGGAAAAGAGATTCTCAACCAAATGCGTATCGAGCGCTTTGTCACCAGTTCTGATCGCAGTTATGACTCGATCCGGGCCATGCTCGCCTTCATCGAAAACAGCCAACAGCACCCAGTCGACCAAGACGAGGTATCGGACACACAAACAGGCACCGGCGAGAAGCCTATCCGCTTCGGCGTGCTACCGCGAGACAATCCGATCATCGCCTATGAACGCTATCAGCCACTGATCGACTACCTGGCTCGGCAGACCGGACTGCACGTGGAGCTCCATTTGGAAAGGAGTTATGAAGACGTTGTGAACCGCCTTGGCGACGGTTTCATTTCCTTCGCCCTGCTCGGACCGCTCACCTATCTTGACGCTCACAAGCGCTTTGCCACCGCGCCCATCGCCCGTAGTGCCACCGCCCGCGGCGAGACCTTCTACCGAAGCGTCATCGTTACCGGCCCGGACGGCTCGATCAAGGAAGTTGCCGACCTGGTGGATAAGCGTTTCGCATTTGCCGCCCTGTGGTCCACCTCCGGAAATTTGATTCCCCGCTATATGCTTGCCTGGGCCGGCATCCATCTTGGTGAGTTGGGTGATTATCAGCACTACAACTACCACGACACGGTGGCCAAGAAGGTAATCAGCAAGGAATTTGACGGCGGCGCCATCCGTTGGTCCACGGCGGAACGCTACCTCCCTTACGGCCTCAAAGTGATCGCCACATCCGATCCAATCCCCACGGGCCCGGTGGTGGCCTCGTCGCATATCACTCCGCTCATTCTTCGGACCATACAACAGGCGCTGTTGTCACTGAAGGAGAACCCGGAAGGCCAACTCGTGCTCGAAAAGCTCGACCCCGACCTGCAGGGCGGTTTCATTGCCGCCTCCGATGCCGATTATGCCGCCATCCGATATCTGTTCAACGACATCCCCAACTCCTGCGGCAAAAGCTGCCACCCCAGTATTTCCTTTTAGGAGTCCGGTCGATGCGCCTGTCGCTCCAAAAAAAATTCATTCTGGCAGCGTTCGTCTCACTTCTCGGCTTGACTTCAGTGATCAGTTTCATCGTCGCCTCCCACACCAGAGACGCTCTGTACCATGCAATAGAGAGACAGGGCCACTTGTTGGCTCAGACCGTCAGTGCCCTGATCATCAACGAGCTTATCTACGAAAAACTCGGCCTGATCGAAGAGGGCGGGCTCATCGACAACTATGTGCGCGATCTGCATGGCCGCCGGGATCTCGATCTCAACTTCGTGGCTGTGCTCGACACCAGCCAGCGGGTTGTATCACATAGCGATTTCAAAGAATTCGGCAAGCGCTACGAAGACCAGTTCTTCACTCGGGCAACGGACAACAACGCCATACTGACCAGACAAGCGGTTCTTCATGAGGACACTGCAGATGCCCTGGAATTCGCCGCTCCGTTATCCATCGAAGGAAAACAATGGGGGCTCCTCTATTTTTCCCTCAGTCTGGCCTCTGTCGAAAATGACACCAGAGCTTTGACCAGGCGCATAGTATCCTATTTTTTCCTGGTCATGGCAGTCCTTCTGTTTTTGATTTTTCTGCTCAGCTGGCGGTTCATCAAACCGATCACCAATCTTTCCCTGGCCATGGAAGAAGTGGACATAGAAATGGGAGAGAAATTCCTTCCCGTGATAGCCGATGACGAACTGGGAAAACTGGCGCAGAGCTTCAACGACATGGTCAGACGAATCCGTCAGGCTAACGAGGAAATGAAGAGCACGTATGAGAAACTTCGGCAGTCTGAAAAGCTTGCTACCCTCGGGGTACTTTCGTCTTCCATTGCCCATCGCATCAACAACCCCCTGGGTGGTCTGTTCAATTGTGTACGGATGTTGCGCCGCCAGGGAGACGATCCATCTTTTCGGGAAAGTTACCTCGATTTGATCGAAGAAGGTCTGCAGAGCATCAAACAAACCACCGGCCAACTGCTCACCACGGCCAGTCGGCGCACTGGCGCAGGTAGAAAACTGGAAGTAGCCGAGGTGCTGACCACTGTCCTGAAGTTTTTCGACCACCGGTTGAAGCGCCAAAACATCGACTTTTCCGCCGACATCGAAGCGGGGCTCTTTCTCGCCGTCGCCCCATATGACTTGGAGGAGTTGTTTCTCAACACCATGCTCAACGCTATCCAGGCCATGAAATCAGGCGGTCGGCTTACCGTTGTTGCCCGAAGAGACGGCAAAGGAAACGTCTCAATCACCATCGAAGACACGGGAATCGGCATTAAACAAGCCGATCTCAACCGTGTTTTCGATCTGTTTTTTTCAACCAAAAGCGACGGGGAAGGTACCGGCCTGGGGTTGTGGATGGTCTATGAACTGGTCAAGAAATACAAGGGCGACATCACGCTGAGCAGCACCGAAGGCGAAGGTACCACCGTCACCTTGATTATTGCGGAGGAAAGATGAACGATAGCATCCTGCTGGTCGAAGATGAAAAGATCCTGCGCATCTCCCTGCACGACGCGCTTCGGGCCGAGGGGTTTTCGGTACTGGCCGTCGAGGATGGCGAGGCGGCACTGAAGGCCCTTGAAAATGGGGTTTTTTCCCTGGTCATCACCGACATCAGGCTCCCCGGTATCGGGGGTATGGATATCCTCAAGAAAAGCCTGACCGAGGCCCCCTCCACACCAGTGATTATGATGACCGGTTACGGGAGCATCGAGGATGCAGTCCAAGCCATGCGCCTGGGCGCCTTCGATTACATCCGAAAGCCCTTCGACAATCAAGACATAAGGGATGTCATCTCCCGCGCCCTTCAAC
>JAUVWB010000335.1 GCA_030604345.1 Desulfofustis sp.
CTGTGTGGGAGAGTAGGTCGCCGCCGAATCCCTTACCAAAAAGGGGATGGACACGAGTACAACCGGGTCCATCCCCTTTTTCTTTTTTAGCGTAAGCTCCGGATCATTCCCTCCTTCGATCGTGTGTCAGAGGGTGCACAGCCTATCGGCAATGGGAAAAAAACGGAACAATGAAGCCACGGATCGCCGCCTCCGTCCGTACGTACGTTGCCGCAATATTGGACAGGAACTGGTCACGAAGAGCCGGCCCTCTCTCCCCGTCATCGCGGTAGCAGCTCCGCTCCTGGATACCTGAGCCGCGTCCGTCTCCTGACCGGCACGCGCACCATCGGGTCTTCCCCTCGGAACACCTGTCTCCATTTCACCTGTTCTCGACAGAAAAAGTCAAACGGCTCGGCCGCCCGTTTTCTGCAAGCATCCACGCAGATATGGGGGAAATTTCTTATTTCAAGGTGTTGCAGCTGAGTGGAAAAGATGTGCAGAGCTGAACAAGGCTGGAGTTCCCCCGGTATGCCAGAACAGCACGGTATGCTCAGAGGTAAGCCGACGGTTGCGGATAAGATCCAGCAGACCTCCCATGGCCCTGCCGGTATAGACCGGATCGAGTAGAATTCCTTCCGTTGCCGCAACCAGGGACAGCGCCTCTCGTTCCACGTCGCCGACAACACCGTAGCCCGGTTCCGCATAGCTCATTTCCAGAGTCACCTCAGCAATAGGCGTTACCGCTGCGTCGAGTCTGTGCAGGACCTCATCGGCCAGGCGGACAATAACTGTGGACAGCGATTCACCACCCATATCCTCTTTATCGATGCCGATACCGATGAGCTGACAGTCGATCCGCAACAGGGAGCAGCCGGCCAATAGACCGGCGTGAGTCCCCCCTGAGCTTGAAGCAAAGACCACATGGGTAAACGCTGGCAAGGCCTGTGCCTGCCGCTGCTCCTGCAATTCCCGTAAGGCGCCGACGAAACCAAGCGCTCCTGTGCCATTTGAGCCACCGTAGGGAATCACATAAGGGGTCTTTCCTCGTTCTTTGAGCTGCTCGACCAGAGCGGGAATTTGTTCTCCTTTTCGGTCCTCACCACACCAGTGAAGATGGGCACCCAGCAGCCGATCAAGAAGCAGGTTGCCCTGGAAACAATCCGGTTCTTCCCCGCCCAGTGCGAGATGGCACTCCATCCCCAAACGGGCCGCCGCTGCCGCGGTCTGCCGACAATGGTTCGATTGGGCAGCCCCGCCGGTGATCACGCAGTCGGCACCGGTAGAAAGCGCCTCGCCAAACAGAAATTCGAGTTTCCTCACTTTGTTTCCACCGATCGCCAAGCCCGATTGATCGTCACGCTTCATATAGAGCCGGGGGCCACCCATCCGTTCCGTAAGGCGCGGCAGAGCAACAAGAGGAGTGGGGAAAAAGCCGAGAGAGCATCGGGGCAGTTGATCGAGGTGTTTCATCTGCAACCTTTCGTTATCATTGGTTCCCATAGCCGGTCCGCCAAGCAGGTGGCACCTATCAGGGGATTGGCAAAACAACAGGGTACGCGCAAAAAAAAAGAGGCGCCCCTGGGACATGTCCGGGGCGCCTCTTTCTCATCCCAAAACGGGACAGATTAGAGCAGGCTGGCTATGGCCTCGCGCTCACCAACCAGCTCGGCTTCTGTCTTGGCTATCATTTTTCTGCTGAATTCGCTCACCGCCAATCCTTCGACGATCTTCCATTCGCCGTTTTCCGTGGTGATCGGGAACGAAAACATGAGATTTTCATCGACACCGTAGGGGTTGCCGGCGGAATAGACACCCATGCTCACCCACTTGCCTTTGCTGCCCAGCGCCCAGTCGCGCATATGATCGACGGCTGCACAGGCGGCCGAAGCGGCGCTCGACGCACCCCGCGCTTTGATGATGGCGGCGCCGCGCTGCTGGACGGTGGGAATAAAGGTATTTTCGTACCACTCATTATCCACCTTCTCCTTTACCGGCTGCCCGTCGACGGTGGCATAACTGATGTCCGGATACTGGGTTGCCGAATGATTACCCCAGACCACCACTTTCTCAACTCTGGTGGTATGACTGCCGACTTTCTCGGCAATCTGCGACATGGACCGGTTATGGTCAAGACGCATCATGGCGGTGATATTCTTGGGGTTTAGCTTCGGAGCGTTCTTCAAGGTGATCAAGGCGTTGGTATTGGCCGGATTGCCCACCACCAGAACTTTGACTTGGGGAGAGGCGTGATCATTGAGCGCTTTACCCTGGGCCGAGAATATCTTGGCATTGGCCTCGAGCAGGTCGGAACGCTCCATGCCCGGTCCACGCGGGCGAGCACCCACCAGAAACGCGTAATCTGCATCTTTGAAGGCGACATTTGCGTCATCGGTCGCAACAATACCGGCCACCAGCGGATAGGCGCAGTCGTTGAGTTCCATAACTACGCCGTTCAGCGCTCCCATTGCCGGCGGTATTTCGAGCAGCTGCAGGATAACCGGCTGATCCGGACCCAGCATGTCGCCATGAGCCACGCGGAAAATCAAGGAATAGGCGATCTGACCAGCGGCGCCGGTCACTGCTACTCGTACAGGTGCTTTCATTTTCTTCCTCCTCAGTAACGTTGGTTCGTTCGCTTCGCTCCCCTTTCCTCGCCATCTCGGCGGTGATCAGGAACGTGCACCGGGCATGCGGGAAAGTAAGCTCTTTTTACTTCTGTGGTTTTACCAAGTAAGCCGCCTCTCAGATACCATGCACTCGTATATCGGAATAACCGCACA
>JAUVWB010000041.1 GCA_030604345.1 Desulfofustis sp.
AACCGAACGGGAGACGGCGGGGTCATGAGCGAACTGCTGCCCTTCATCAGACTGCTTCACCCCCACCGGATATGGGTGTTCTGGGGAGTCACCGCCGGCATACTCACCCTGTTGGCCAGCATCGGCCTGCTGGCGGTATCAGGCTGGTTTCTCAGTGCTTCCGCAGTTGCCGGATTGAGCCTCGCCGCCGCTCAGCATTTTGATATCCACACGCCGAGCGCCGGCGTCCGCGGGTTCGCCGTTCTGCGCACCGTGGGGCGATACGCGGAACGGGTCATCTCCCATGAGGCGACTCTGCGCCTCCTGGCCTCGTTGCGTGTCTGGTTCTATCGAGCAATTGAGCCGCAGGCACCGGCCAGCCTGTACCGGCATCGCAGCGGTGATCTGTTGAACAGGATCGTCACCGATATCGATACATTGGACTCTCTGTTCGTGCGCGTTCTTGCTCCGACCATCGTTGCTGCGGCGGTGGCGGTGGTGGTGGGGGGACTGCTCTGGTGGCTGGCTCCGTCACTGGCGTTGGTCTTTTCCCTCTTCTTCCTGCTGGCCGGACTCCTGACCCCACTGCTCGCCGAACGGCTGGGACGCCCTATCGGCGCTCAGATACAACAATACCAGGGAACGCTGCGCAGCAACCTGGTCGAGGATCTGCAGGGTATGGCCGACCTGAGTGTGTATGGCGCTCAGCACCGTCGTTGCCTCGAACGACTGGCCGAAAGCGACCAACTCCTTGATCTTCAGGAAAAGATGGCGGTGATCAGTGGCGGCTCCACCGCGCATATCACCCTGTTCAGCGGATTGGCGGCGCTGGCGGCGCTTTATCTGGCGCTGCCGCTGGCCCAAGGCGGCCACTTCTCCGAGCCGGTGCTCGCTTTGATCACCTTCGGGGTGCTTTCCGCCTTTGAATCGATCCAGCCCTTGCCGCTGGCCTACCAGATGCTCGGCAAGATCCGGGCTGCGGCAGCTCGGCTGATCGAGGTTGGTGAGGCGCCGGTATCGGTCGTTTTTCCTGACGTAGGGGCACCGGAATCGGTTGATCTTTCCATCGATTTTCAACAGGTCTGCTTTGGCTATCCTGGTTCTGATACACCTCGAATCATCGAATCCATCGACCTCAGCATCCCGGCCGGGTCAACCGTTGCATTGGTCGGCCCCAGCGGCAGCGGCAAGACGACCCTGGCTCACCTGCTTACCCGTTTCTGGGATCCCGATCACGGGTCCATCACTATCGGCGGCACCGATCTGCGCCGATTCAGCGAGGTGCACCTGCGCCACATGATCACGCTGGTGTCGCAACAGGCCCATATCTTCAACGCCACCCTGCGCGAAAACCTGCTTATTGCCGCGCCGCACGCGGACCAGGCGCAACTCCGGGAGGCCCTGGAGCGGGCTCGGTTGGCCGAATTCGTCGACGGCCTGCCGGACGGTCTCGATACCTGGACGGGAGAAAGCGGTTCGCAACTCTCCGGCGGCGAGGCCAGGCGACTGATCCTGGCCCGGGCCCTGCTCAAGAATGCGCCGATCTGGATCCTCGACGAGCCCACCGAAGGACTCGACAACGAGAACCGGCGCCGTTTCACCGAAACCATCTTCGCCAACCTGGCCGGCAGAAGCGGTCTGCTCATCACCCACAACAAGGAAGCCCTGGCCCGAGTCGACCGCGTCTGTTTTCTGGAATACGGTCGCGTCATCGCCTGCGGCAGCCATGAACGGTTGCTCGCCGAAAACCGGCGTTACCGCCATTTCATCGGCACCCAGCAGAGCTGATTTTCACCACAGGGCGAGCGAAAAGAAAGGAGGTCCTCACCTCGGAGCGGCAAAATAATAGAGCCGCCGCTCTGCATCGCAAACCAGCACCATCGTCTCGCCGACAAAGGCGATGCCCTCCGGTTTGCGCACCGACGGGACTTCCCACTGGTGCAGCACCTGGTAACTGAGCGGGTCGAGCTTCAGCACCGCTCGTTCCTCATCTCTCACCAGCCAGAGAAAACCCTCATGCCAGGTAGCCGCCGAAATATCCTTGGCCACAGCAAGCGGAAATCTCTGCAGCACCTGGAAATCACCGTTCAACTCGAAGACGAGTACCGGATCTTTCTCGGTTATCAGCAGAAATAAGCCGCGGGCCCGATTGAAGACAATACTTTCATAGCCGCTGTTGCGCTTGCCCTCATAGGGAACCGAATAGGTCTTCTCTCGCTCCAGGCTTTCGGAATCGAGACGATGGACAAGCCGGTCGCGCTCTTCGGCCACATAGATCTTTTTTTCATGGACGTAGACGCCTTCTAAATCACCGCCGTGAAACGGCACCCGCTTTTTTATGCTACCATCGAGATCCGTCTGGAAGAGTGCCCCTTTGTCACTGACGATCAGCCAAGACTCACCGTCGGGATGAAGGCAGATATCGGACGGTTCGGCGATCGCCGCGTCCAGCTCAACCACCCGGTATGGTGCGAGTTCGGCCCGACCCGACCGGCAGCCGATCAGGATCAAGACGGCCATGATCAGACTTATTCGTACCCAGGTCATGGTATCATCACGCCCATGTTCTTCTTCCGTTCAATCCCTCTGGTATTCGCCGGACAATGGCGCCTGTTCTTGCTCACCGTCATCAGTCGCCGACTCGCTGGCGACCCATTGGTCCTTGACAAGGATACTCCCTGACGAGTCGATAGAAACAAAAAAAACACGACGCTTCAGGGAAAACTGAAACGTCGCGCTCAGATGGAACCGCGGCCGTGCGAAAATACTCAGATCACCGGCGGGGCTACGTTGGTCGCCATCCTCAGACCACGGCTGATCTCACCGATCTTACGCCATACGGCCCAGCACCGGTTTTCTGCAATCAGGCCAGGTCGAAGCGGTCGAGGTTCATGACCTTGTCCCACGCCGCCACGAAGTCTTTCACGAATTTTTCCTGGGCATCGGCGCAGGCATAGACCTCGGCCACGGCCCGCAACTGAGAGTTGGAACCGAACACCAGATCGATGCGGGTGCCGGTCCATTTCAGCTCGCCGGTCTTCCGGTCGCGACCCTCGAAAATGTCCTGATCATCTGCGGTCGGTTTCCAGGCCGTGCCCATGTCAAGCAGATTGATGAAAAAGTCGTTGCTCAGGGTTTCCGGTCGCTTGGTGAAAACACCGTGCTGCGCCCCAGCGTAATTGGCTCCCAGAACGCGCATGCCACCGACGAGAACGGTCATCTCGGGTGCGGTCAGCGTCAAGAGCTGCGCCTTATCGATCAGCAACTCCTCCACCGGTACGGCAAATTTCGCCCTCTGATAGTTGCGGAACCCGTCCGCCGCCGGTTCGAGTACGGCAAACGAAGCCACATCGGTCTGCTCCGGTGTCGCATCCGTGCGTCCCGGCTTGAACGGTACAGCGACCGGGCAGCCGGCGTTTCTTGCCGCCTGCTCGACACCGGCACAACCGCCCAGGACTATGAGATCGGCAAGCGACACCTTCTTGCCGCCGATTTGTGAATGGTTAAACTCCCTCTGGATGGCTTCGAGCGCCTGCAAGACCTTCTGCAATTGTTGCGGCTGGTTGACCTGCCAATCCTTTTGCGGCTCCAGACGAATGCGAGCTCCGTTGGCCCCGCCGCGCATGTCGGAGCCGCGGAACGTTGATGCCGACGCCCAGGCTGTCGTGACCACCTGTGAAACGGAGAGACCTGACGCCAGGATCTTCGCCTTGAGCGCGTCACAGTCCTGCTCATCGATCAGCACATGATCGACCAGTGGCACCGGGTCCTGCCAGATCAACTCCTCTGCCGGGACCTCCGGACCGAGATAACGCGAACGCGGCCCCATGTCGCGGTGAGTCAGCTTGAACCAGGCGCGGGCAAAGGCATCCGCGAACTGTTCCGGATTTTCCAGGTAGCGCCGGGCGATCGGCTCGTAAATGGGATCGAAGCGCAGGGAGAGATCTGCCGTGGTCATCATCGGCCTGAGCTTCTTCGACGGATCGTGCGCATCGACCACCAGATCCTCCTCGTCCACATCCTTGGCCAGCCACTGATGGGCGCCGGCCGGACTCTTGACCAACTCCCATTCATACTTGAAGAGCACCTTGAGGTATCCCATGTCCCACGTGGTCGGATTTGGTTTCCAGGCACCCTCGATGCCGCTGCTGATGGTGTCCCCCGCATTGCCCTTACCGTAACTGCTCTTCCATCCGAGCCCCTGTTCCTCCAACGGCGCGGCTTCCGGCTCAGGCCCCACATGGGTTGCCGGGCCGGCACCATGGCATTTGCCGAAGGTATGCCCGCCGGCAACCAACGCGACGGTCTCTTCATCGTTCAGGGCCATACGGGCAAAGGTTTCCCGCACATCACGGCCGGAGGCGACCGGGTCCGGGTTGCCGTCCGGACCTTCCGGATTAACGTAGATCAATCCCATCTGTACGGCCGCCAGAGGGTTCTCCAGATCCCGCTCGCCGCTGTAGCGGCTTTTCGGTTTGTCGCTGGTGGCCAGCCACTCTTCTTCGGCGCCCCAGTAGATATCCTCTTCCGGCTCCCAGACATCCACACGCCCGCCGGCAAAGCCGAAGGTCTTGAACCCCATGGACTCGAGTGCAACATTTCCGGCAAGAATCATCAGATCGGCCCAAGAAATCTTCTTGCCGTATTTCTGCTTGATCGGCCAGAGGAGGCGGCGTGCCTTGTCCAGATTGACGTTGTCCGGCCAGCTGTTGAGCGGTGCCAGGCGCTGATTGCCGGTCCCGGCGCCACCGCGGCCGTCGCCCATACGGTAGGTACCGGCGCTGTGCCAGGCCATCCGGATGAAGAGACCGCCGTAATGCCCCCAGTCAGCCGGCCACCAGTCCTGAGAGTCGGTCATCAATGCGTGCAGATCTTTCTTGACGGCAGCCAGATCGAGCTTTTTGAATTCTTCGGCATAGCAGAATTCCTCGCCCATGGGGTTGGATTTGGCCGAGTGCTGATGCAGAATTTTGAGGTTCAACTGGTTCGGCCACCAGTCGCGATTCGAGGTGCCGCCGCCGGCTACCCGTTGTCCAGCCCTCCCCGTTACGGGGCATTTGCCAGTGTCACTCATACCATTCCCTCCTGTTCTTCTCTAGGTGTTTCCACTGTATGTCAGGCGATACAGCGTAATAATGCCCGGCCTCAGTCTCCATTTTGCATTCCGGTCACAGACCGAGCATCAAGCTCCCCTACCGTGTTCATGTTTGTTCTTTTTCGAGACAATCACTGCACAGGCCGCGAACCTCGACGAGAGCCTGTTCAACATTACCAAATGAGCGCAATGCATCGGGCAGGACGAGGTTATCCAGGTCTTTACTGACAAAATCCCGGGTGAAACCGCATTGCCGACAGACAAAGTGGTGGTGTCGTTCCAGGTTGGCATCGAAGCGGGTTGGTTCCCGGCTTGATCCAAGCGTTACCACCAGCCCAAGGTCGTTCAGCAACCACAGTGTCCGGTAGACGGTATCCAGGGAGACGGTCGGCAAACGGTCCCGGACGCGTTGATAAATTTTGTCGGCATCCGGATGCTCTTCGGTTTGTGCCACTTCACGGAAAATCTCGATGCGCTGTTGCGTCACCTTGATTCCCTCTTCACGGCACACCATCTCGAAATGGCGCATCCTCTGTTCGACTTCGCGGTGCTGGATAGTCATAGGTCATTACGAAATAAGAACGATTACTATTCACAATTTAGCAGATACCGAATCAAGAGTCAAGGGTACTCTCCCGATTTTCAGATCATCCGTGTTTCCAAACGAAATAACCTTGTCATACCCGAGCCAAACCCGAGGTCAGCGATGAATTCCTTACCATGCATGACACGGAGGGGGAATTTGGAGTGTCTTCGTCCCGCTACCGATCGTTGGCGATGTTGCTCGATCGCCGTCGAGTCCAGATCATACACGTAAAGAGTGGGAGAGCGGGACAAACGGAGAGAAAAAAAACAGGGCCGGACCCCGATGCACTCGGCGTTCGGCCCAAATCGGGGATGATGTCGTTTTGATCAGTTAGTGCGGGTGGCGATTGCCTGTTCGGCCATATCCACCAGCTCCGGCCCGACTTGCTCTTTCCATTTGTCAAAGACCGGGCGGGTGGCAGCGACAAATGCTGCGCGTTCCTCATCGTTCAGCACCGTGATGGTCACCCCGTTACCCTCGATCTCGTCAAGCACCGCGCGATCGCCTTCAACCAAGCCGGCCCGGGCGATACCGATCTCCTGCTGGCCGGCGTCGATGGCAGCCTGCTTGACGATGGCCCGGTCCTCCTCGGTCCAGGAGTTCCAGACCTCTTTGTTGACGACGAAGATCAGCGGATCGGCCACGTACCCCCACAGAGTAATATGCTTCTGGCCGACCGTGTGCAGCTTGGCGGCGGTAAAGATCGCCAACGGGTTTTCCTGGCCGTCGACGGCACCACTGGCCAGGGCGGGCTGGGCGTCGGCCCAACTCATCTGCGTCGGATTGGCGCCGAGTGCCGTGAAGGTATCGAGGAAGAGCGGTGAGCCGACGACCCTGATCTTCATACCCTTGAGATCCGCCGGGGTGCGGATGGCCTGTTTCGAGTTGGAGATTTCACGGAAACCATTCTCCCCCCAGGCCAGCGGCACGACGCCAGCCTCTTCCAGGACGGAGAACAAACGTTCGCCGACGGCACCCTGGGTCAGAGCGTCAATGGCGGCGAAATCAGGCATCAGAAACGGCATGGAGAAGAGATTGAGTTCCTTGACCTGCGGCGACCAGTTGATGGTCGAGCCAACGGCCAGATCGATGACGCCCTGGCGAATCGCCGACAATTCCCGGGTCTGATCACCTTGAACCAGCGAGACGCCAGGATAAAGCTTGATATTGATCCGCCCGTCGGTACGTTCCCGCACCAGATCGGCCCAGATCTCTCCGCCTTTTCCCCAGGGAAAAGCGGTACCCAGTACCAGCGACATCTTGTATTCGGATTTGTAGTTCTGCGCCGAGGCGGCAACCGCACCAAGCAGCAGGACCGTAACCAACAGCAGGGCCAGCGAAATCCTTTGTTTCATGTTCGACTCTCCTTCAGGTTGATGTTGATGTAAGCGATGTTTCAATAGCCGAGAGAACGCGGCAACCACAAGGCCAACGGCGGAAAGACGATGACCAGCAGCAGCACGCAGAACACGGACAACAGCAGCCACCACACCCAGCGTACCGTCCGCTCCATACTGACCTGGGCGATCCGACACGAGACCATCAGGTTCACGGCCAGCGGCGGAGTAAACTGCCCGATGGCCACCATCAGCGTCAGCAGGATGCCGAACCAGACGAGATCCCATTGATAGAAGGCGGCGATGGGTAACAGGATCGGCACCAAAATGAGAAAAATCGAAATGCCGTCGAGAAACATGCCGACAAAGATCAATAAAATGATGAGCAGGATCAGCACCCCGTATTCGCCGAGACCGGAATTGACGATACCCTCGGTAATCGGATCGATGATGCCGAGGGTCGACAAGGAATAGGCAAAGATTCCGGCCAACGCCACCACCAGCAGGATGACCGCCGACAGTTCGCCGGCGTCACGCAGGATACCGAAGAGGTCGCGGACGGCAATGCTGCGGTGGATGACCATGCCGACAAAGAGCCCGTAGAAGACGGCAACCACCGCAGCCTCAGTCGGGGTAAACCAGCCGAGCCGCATACCGCCGAGGATCAGCACCGGTGCCGCCAGGCCCCAGGAGGCCTCGCGTAGGCTCTCCCAGAAAGGCGGCCTGCACATCGAGGCCTCCTGCAGTCCCATCCGGTGTTTTCTGGCCAGCCAGACTGACGGAATCATCATGGCCAGCCCAACCATGATCCCCGGGATCATGCCGGCGGCGAACATGGCCGGCACCGAAGCGCCCGGGACAAGGACGGAATAGATGATCAAGGCGACCGACGGGGGGATGATGATGTCGATGGCGGCAGCCGCACCGATAACGCTGGCTGAAAAGGCCGGCGGGTAACCGGCGCGGGTCATGGCTGCGATCATGACGCTGCCGACGGCGGCGGCGGTTGCCGGGCCCGAGCCGGATATGCCGCCGAGCAGCATGGCAACAGCAATGGCCACCAGCGGCAACATCCCCGGTCCCTGGCCGAAAATGGAGACGGCGAAACGCACGAGGCGCAGGGCCACGCCGGAGCGGTTGAAGATAATCCCGACCAGCACGAACATCGGAATGGCAAGCAGAGGGTATTTACCAAGCCCGGCGTAGAAATTCTGCGGCACGGCCAGCAGGCCGAACCACTGGGTATCGAGATTGGCAAGGGCGATAGCCACAGCGGCAGACAAACCCATCGACACGCCGATCGGCACACCGGCCACCATCAAGACCAGAAAAACGAGAAACAGGGAGACGCCGATCATTGGCCGCGCCCCTGACGGATCAGCAGGCCGAGCGCCCGCAGGGCGATGGCGATGGACAGCAGCGGCAGCCACAGCGAATACCACCACTGCGGCACGCCGATGCCGGGCGAGGTCTCGTTGAAACGAATGTGGTCCCAGACCATCCGGGAGCTCAAGACGGCAATCAAGACGAAGAGGAGGCAGACCATCGCCGCCGCCAGCTGACCGAGGGTCCGCTGGCGGGTGCGAGAGCCTTTGCCGATAAAATAGTCGATGCGGATATGGCGGTTGCGGGCGACGGCAGCAGAGCCGGCCACCAGCGCCAGCACGATCATCAAAAAGATCGATATCTCTTCGGTCCAGGCGAAGGACCGGTCGGTGAAATAACGGACGATGACGTTGGCAAAGGTGATCAGGGCCAGCAAGGCCATGACGACAACCGTCAGCCAGTCTTCGATAGCAAGCGGTACGGTGGTTTTCGTATGGTCTTCAGCTTCCTCCGGCACCGTGTCGGTGGGCTCCGCTGCAGGCTGCTGTCTCGTTGCTCGGTGGGATTTGGGTGGGGAAGGCATTGCCAAAGCCGTGTGGTTAATCTCTTTTGCCGTCAAGTGGCTATCATCGTTACCGCTCTTTGTTACAAGATTTGCTGATTTTTTTCAACAAAAGCGGCAGCGGAGCACGGTTGCCGGGAGCAGCCTACGAATGCTTCTTCTTGATATCGACAATCGGACTGCCGTCGAGGATGTCCAGGCCCTTGACCGCCACCCGGTTGCCGTCAACAGCCTCAACGTAGAGTTCTGAAATCGCAATCGGATTCGGGCGCATGGGGCTCCGTGTGGCGAAGACCCCACGCAAGCCCCGTGATTTGTCGCCGCGCGGGTACACCTTCAGCACATCCCGCTGGGCCTGGTGCAGCCAGAAGAGAACAACAATAGTCTGGCCGGGCATGATGCCGTCAAGACCTTCGAGGTATTGCGGGTATATTTCCAAAATCCCGCGACGATCGGATTCGCTGTAGAACTTCGGTGCATCCTCAGGACAATGAATATCGCCATGCAGGATGCCGATGGGGGTGATGACGGGCTGGTCCATGGCCGGTTGCCGCCGCTCAATCGTCTTCAAAGT
>JAUVWB010000045.1 GCA_030604345.1 Desulfofustis sp.
CTGATTCCGCCGCGGACATCCCCGTCCCGATATCCCTGCTGGGCATGACACTTCAGGCAGCCTTTTTCCGTGATCATCGGACGCATGAAGCGAACAACCGGCTCGCCGTTCACCTGTTCCAGCGAGCTGATCTTTGTAGCCCCCGCAGCAAAGGCCTGCAAGGCTCGGGTCTCCCAGTCATCAGCCGCGTTTTCCGGCCGGATGGGATTGAGACTGGTGATGTGACCGACGACGCCGAATGTCTCCCGACCCAATTGGTGTACCTGCCGGGTCATATAGGCGGGGTTGACCAGGGTCAGACGCTGGCCCTGGACGGTCTCCACGTCCCGCAAAGGGACTGTCAGGTAGGGATTGGGCGGTGTATGCTCGCTGATGGGAACATAGACGCCCCCATGCATGGTTGCCCAACGTCGGTAAAGGATGTCTTTTTCAAATCCGGCCTGGGCCTGCTCCACCGCCAGGGCCAGAGACGTCTTGCGCAACTGGTGCCAGGAAACGACAAGCGATAGGGATAAAAGGCAGACCCAGAGGAGGGCGGCGGAGATAAAGACCACGTCGATACGTTGCACTCCCCGCATCCGTTCGCGTACCCCCCCGGATGGAGAACGAGCAGATGAGTTGCAATCGATCGTCATGATCACTCCATGTCAGGATTTCTGGCCGGCCCGTAAATGACAGGTCACTTCAGACGATCATACCACATCGGGCCCGAGGATAGAAACGGGGTAACGCATATACCGGCACCATCCGGAGAACACCGCTGGCTGCCCGCTCGACCAATCGTTCCGACCGTTCTTACCCATACGAACTGTTATCCCAGCAATGGGTGCAGAGGCGCTCCTTGGGTAAACCGATGGCGGCCACCAGATCCTCCAGCCGCTGGTACTTCAGCGAGCTGAGGTGCAGCAGACGGCGGATTTCCTCGATCATTTCCAGGTTCTTGGCCGAACCGGCCTGGGCATAGAGATCCAGATCCTTGTCTTCCGTCCCCTCCAACCGCTGGATGATCTTGCGGCCGGCCAGGTCGAGGGTCGAACGCGATGAGGAAAAATTAAGAAATTCGCAAGGGAAAATGAGCGTCGGGCAGGCCAGTCGCATATGCACCTGGCAGGCGCCGCAATCGAACAGCACCTGTACGTTTTCCTTGAGTTGGGTGCCGCGAACGATGGAATCGTCGCAGAAAAGCAACCGTTGCCCGTCGATCAGACGCCGCACCGGAATCAACTTCATCCGTGCCACCAAGTCACGCATGGCCTGATTCTGCGGCATGAAGCTACGCGGCCAGGTGGGCGTATATTTGACGAACGGCCGCCGGTAGGGGATCCGTTTCTCGTTGGCATAGCCGAGCGCATGACCGACCCCCGAATCAGGGATGCCGGCGACGCAATCAGCTGCCACATCATCGCCTCGGGCCAGGACAGCGCCACACTGATAACGGACCTGTTCGACGTTGATGCCTTCGTACTCGGAGGCCGGATAACCGTAATAGACCCAGAGAAAGGCGCAGACCTGCATCTTTTCCCCCGGAGCGAGGCGCCGCTCCCAACCATCGGCGGTCAGCAGCAGCGTCTCGCCGGGACCAAGAAAGTGGTCGACGGCAAAGCCGAGGTTGGCAAAGGCGCAACTCTCCGAACTGACGGCGAGGGCCCCGGGGCGCCGACCGATCACCAGCGGAGTTCGGCCGAGCCGATCACGGGCCGCATAGACGCCCTTTTCAGTGAGCAGGAGCAGCGAGCAAGATCCTTTGATGGCCTCCTGCGCCGCTCGAATACCGGCCTCGAAGCTCTCCTCCTGGCAGATCAGCATCGCCGTCACCTCGGTGGGGCTTATGACCCCGTCGGACGAGCCGGAGAAATAATGCTTTCTGGCCAGCGCTCGTCGGGCGAGCTGCTCGAGGTTGTTGATCCGGCCGACGGTGACGATGCCGAAGGTGCCGAGATGGGAATCGATGATCAGCGGCTGCGGGTCGGTGTCACTGATCACCCCGACGCCTTGACGACCGCGAAAACGAGTAAGCTCGGCCTCGAACTTGGTCCGGAAATAGCTGTTTTCTATATTGTGGATAGCCCGATGGAAAACCTGCTCATCGCGTACTGCCAACCCCCCACGCTTGGTGCCGAGATGGGAATGGTAGTCGGTTCCGTAGTAAAGATCGGTAACGCAGTCGGTCTGCGAGACGATGCCGAAAAGTCCGCCCATGATGCTTTTGTATCCTTGCTTCTGCGCTGCTGCACACAGCCTTTTCTGTGGTCGTCACCCGCCGCCGGGGAGATCTCTGGTCATCTTTTTCTGTTCAGGCACCTGCCGATCAACGGATTTCCCGATGATAGCCTTGCAGGGAGCGGGCTTCGGCCGGGCTCTCACGCATCGCTGCTATGCCTTTGGCGGCGGCGATGGCGGCCGCGGTGGTGGTGATATAGGGGAGCTTATAGCGGATCGCCGCCTTGCGAATATTGGAACTGTCGGCCGAGCCCTTTTTCCCGCTCGGGGTGTTGACCACCAGCTGAATCCGACCGCTTTTGATGGCATCCATCAGATTCGGCCGGGCCAGCCCCAGCTTGAAGACGGCCTCGGCCTCGATCCCCTTGTCCTGCAGAAACCGATGCGTCCCCTCGGTGGCCATGATGGTAAAGCCCAGCTCACGGAACCGGCGGGCCGGTTCCAGCGCCGCCTGTTTGTCCCGATCGGCAACCGTGAAGAGCACCGTACCCTGTAACGGCAGGACCGACTGGGTAGCCTCCTGGGCCTTGTAAAAGGCCCGGCCAAACGAGTGGGACAGGCCGAGGACCTCGCCGGTGGAGCGCATCTCCGGCCCCAGCACCGGATCCACCTCAGGGAACATATTGAACGGGAAGACCGCCTCCTTGACGCCGTAATAGGGGATCTGCCGGTCCTGCAGCCCCAGGTCGGCCAGGCTCCTGCCAAGAATAATCTGGGTGGCGGCGCGGGCCATGGACAGCCCACAGACCTTGGAGACGATGGGCACGGTGCGCGAGGCCCGCGGATTTGCCTCGAGCACGTAGACGGTATTGTCCTGGATGGCGTACTGGATGTTCATCAGCCCCTTCACCCCGAGTTCGATGGCAATCCGTCGGGTATATTCGCGGATGGTGTCGATATGTTTGGGGGCAATCGAGATCGGCGGAATGACGCAAGCCGAATCACCGGAATGGATCCCGGCCAACTCGATGTGCTCCATGACCGCCGGCACAAAGGCGTCAACCCCGTCGGCGATGGCGTCCGCCTCGGCCTCGATGGCATTATCGAGAAACTTGTCGATCAGAACCGGCCGCTGCGGCGTCACCTCCTCCACGGCCGCGGTCAGGTAGCGTTGCAGCATCTGATCGTCATGAACGATCTCCATACCGCGGCCACCCAGCACGTATGAAGGGCGAACCATCAGGGGGTAACCGATCCGCGCGGCGATCGCCAGTGCCTCCTCGGTGCTCGCGGCCATGCCTGAATCCGGCTGGGGAATGCCGAGACGATGCATGATGGCACTGAACCGGTCGCGATCCTCAGCCAGGTCGATGGCATCTGGCGAGGTGCCGAGGATGGTCACCCCGGCCTCGGCCAGCTCACGGGCCAGATTGAGCGGCGTCTGCCCACCAAACTGGACGATCACCCCTTCCGGCCGTTCTTTCTCGTAAATGGCGAGCACGTCCTCCAGGGTCAGCGGCTCGAAATAGAGCTTGTCCGACGTGTCGTAGTCGGTGGAGACCGTCTCCGGATTGCAGTTGATCATGATCGACTCCAATCCCGCCTCGCGAATGGTCAGGGCCGCATGGACGCAGCAGTAGTCGAATTCGATACCTTGGCCGATGCGGTTGGGCCCGCCCCCGAGCACCATGATCTTGCGGCGGTCGCTCACCGGGACCTGATCGGGGCCATTGTAGGTGGAGTAGTAATAGGCGGCATCCTCCACGCCACTCACCGGCACCGGCTGCCAGGACTGTACGATCCCAAGGGCAAGCCGCTGTTCGCGGATCGATCGCTCCGGAATTGCCAGCAACCGGGCCAGATACCGGTCGCTGAAACCGTCCTGTTTGGCCCGCCGCAGCAGGTCTTCAGGCAACTGACGGCCGCGGCAGGCGAGCACCTGTTCTTCCAGCTCGACCAACTCCCGCATCTGCTCGATGAACCAGGCCTTGATCCGGGTCAGTTCATGCAAGGTTTCGACTGAGGCGCCCTGGCGCAGGGCTTCATACATGAGGAATTGGCGTTCGCTGGTGGGGATCTGCAAACGCTGCAGCAGGGTCTCCAGCGGCAACGTATGAAAGTCCTTGGCAAAACCGAGACCGTAGCGGTTGATCTCCAGGCTGCGAATGGCCTTCTGCAGGGCCTCTTTGTAGTTCTTGCCGATACTCATGGCCTCACCGACGGCACGCATCTGCGTTCCCAGCCGGTCCTCGATGCCGGCGAATTTTTCGAAGGCCCAGCGGGCAAACTTGACCACCACATAATCGCCGGACGGGGTATACTTCTCCAGACTGCCATCCCGCCAATAGGGGATCTCATCCATGGTCAAGCCCCCGGCCAGCAGCGATGAGACCCGAGCAATAGGGAAACCGGTGGCCTTGGAGGCCAAGGCCGAGGAGCGCGAGGTGCGCGGGTTGATCTCGATGACCGTCACCCGGCCGCTCTCGGGGTCATGGGCGAACTGGACGTTGGTGCCGCCGATCACTTCGATGGCCTCGACGATGGCATAGGAATATCGCTGCAATTTCTCCTGCAGGGCCGGGTCGATAGTCAGCATCGGCGCGGTGCAGAAGCTGTCGCCGGTATGGACTCCCATGGGATCGACGTTCTCGATGAAGCAGACGGTGATCATCTGGTTCTTGGCGTCGCGCACCACTTCCAGCTCCAGTTCCTCCCAGCCGAGCACCGACTCCTCCACCAGGACCTGATTGATCAGGCTCGCCGCCAGGCCCCGGCTGGTAATGGTCCGCAGCTCCTCGAGATTGTAGACCAGGCCGCCACCGGTGCCGCCCATGGTATAGGCGGGCCGGATGACCACCGGATAACCCAATTCTTCGGCCACCTTTTCCGCCTCCTCGAGCGTGGTGACCGCCGTACTGCGCGGCATATCGATGCCGAGCCGTTCCATGGTCTGTTTGAAAGCGGTCCGGTCTTCGCCCCGTTCGATGGCCTCGATATTGACACCGATCACCGCCACCCCATACTTTTCCAGGATACCGGCCCGGTAGAGTTCGGACGACAAGTTGAGCCCCGACTGGCCGCCGAGATTGGGCAACAGCGCATCCGGCCGCTCGATGGCGATAATCTTCTCTATGGTCTGGATGTTGAGCGGTTCGATGTACGTCGCATCTGCCATGCCCGGATCGGTCATGATCGTTGCCGGATTGGAGTTGACCAGCACCACCCGGTAGCCCATCGAGCGCAGCGCCTTGCAGGCCTGGGTGCCGGAATAGTCGAATTCGCAGGCCTGGCCGATGATGATCGGGCCGGATCCGATAATCAAAATGGTATGGATATCTTCTCGTTTCGGCATAGGGGCTCCATCGTTGCAATCACGGAAAAAGCGGCAGCATAACCCGGTGAATAGACACAGGACGCCATCTTAACAGCGATTGAACAAATGGGCATGAACTTTCAACGAAAAATGACAGCGGCACAAGCAACAGGCATACCGGGAGCGGAGGCCGGAGATCCGGCCCCCGCGGAGAAGAGAGAAAGATTAATGCTCAAGCAGCGAATGCGCCCGATACCGGGCGTAGAGATCATGCAGACGACGACGCATGTTGCGCAGGGTCCGGGAATAATCGTCGGCAACCCAACGCGGCTCACTGATGGAATAAAGATCTTTGGCCAATTCATCGAGAGACAATTCGATGGCCCGGCACCACTCGCCGGAGCAGATGTCATCAATCTGCCGGGATTCCTCAAAATCCCTCTCTATCTGCGTCAAGGCCTGATTGAGGTTTTTCATATAATCGCGATGAGCCAATTGAAATGACTCGACCATGTCCTTTTGCATCCTCATGGTTATACCTCCGATTCACCCTCTCTTCCTTCACTCCGGAGACTCACACCGAATCATCCTTACCACGCGTTTCACTCCTCCCTCAATCAACACGTGTAACCATCTTTTACTCGTGCCACAATGTGGCACTTATCGGTTGACTTGGTCGGAAGCATGGCTATGGTTGTTCACACAGCCCGGTACCGGGAATGCTGAAAACAGTAACAGATTCTCCGGCCTGCCGTTCGGCAGACCGAACGAAGGGAGGTAGGTTATGAGCGACAGCGAAACAAAAACACTCTGTGCCCATGTCGAAGAAAAACTGCACACCAAGGATCCGCAGGCCTATATCGCCCTCATTCAACCGGCAACCCACTATTGTCAGGGATGCGGCCGCAGCGCCGCCAAGGCGGAATATGTCTGCCGGCCGCAGAAGCTAACCGAATAGGCCGCACTTTCACCCATAGCGGACAGCCAGGGCCAGGACCCGGTCCGCCTCGCAAAAGACCAGCCGTTTTTCGCTCAGTTGGGCAAAGAAATGGTCGATGGCCGCCGGTCGAAGATCGGAAAAGGCCCGATAGATGTCCGGCCGCGATTGTGGCTCGGCACAGAACAGATAGAGCTCCCGGGACAGCCCCCGCAGTCGATGCAGCAGCGGCGGCTGTCGGGGCAGCTCCTGGTTGATGATCAAAAAGGTCCCGCCGTCGCGGTAATACAGCGGCGGCTCGTTCCGTCCGGCGCGCTGTCGGTGAAAGGCCCGCCACTGACGCAGCTTCTGTCGCACCGGCCGCCATTGTCGCCGCTGCAATCGCCGATCGCCGCTATAGCCGCACACCAGAGAAATCATGCGGTATCGCGGTGGGAACAGCAGCCGGGTTTTGGGGTGGACGCCGACGGCGCGTATACCGTATTCCCGATAATGACGATGGATGGGGGAATCATGGCCGAGGAAGAACGAAGCCGGATCCAGCGGCGCAAAGGGCAAGGCGTAATCGAGATGGACCAGGGTCTCATCGATTTCCGCCGCCGTGGTCCCGGGAAACTCGATGATCAGGTTCCCCTTGAGCTCAACCCCGGCGGCCAGGCAGTTTTTCATCATTACCAGATTGTCCATGGCCGAGGTACCCTTGCCCATGCGCGCCAGCAACGAACTCGACAGCGCCTCGATGCCGACCTGAACACAACGCAACCCCCCGGTGCGGAAGCGGCGCAATCGTTGTGCTGAGGTCTTGGCCCGCAGCTCCCCGAAGAACCCGTAGTCTTCATCGACCGCGGCCATCGCCTGGAAGAATGCGTCGCTTTGCCGCGCCGGCAGGACGTTGTCGGTAAACGCGCAATGCAGCGTCTCGTTCTGTCTGCACACCTGGATGACCTCCTCGATCATCCGGATTGCCGACTTGCTGCGGTACCCCTGCCACTGCAGGTTGAGGTTACAAAACGTGCAACGGCGCCAGGTGCAGCCGCGGGAAAACTCGACAGGCAGAACCGGTTGAAAAGGGAGGCCGGCAAAATGGTGCCGAACCTCCGCCAGGTACGGGCGAAAGTCCGGGATCGGCAGGTCGTCGAGCCGGGCGATATCGGCCAATGGCGGTCCGCGCCGATGAGTGCTTCGGCTACGTATCTGGGCCGGCAGAGCGCCGCCACCTCCGGCCAGGTGCTGGCAGAGCGCCTGCAGCGGCCGTTCCCCCTCGCCACCGACCAGGTAATCGATCTGGTCAAACTGTTCCACCAGCTTCTGCCCGACCGTGCCGGCGCACGAGGTGCCTCCGAAGGCCACGGGAATCGGTGGTTCCGCTCTCTTGATCCGTTCGGCCAGATAGAGCGAGCCGAGCAGCTGATTGAAACAGACGGAGAAACCGACCAGGGAAAAGGTCGTCCAATCGATTCCGCTGACAAACTCGTCGCAACTGTCACGAACGGCCGCAACGAGCGGTTCGTAGGCGGGCACCGCGCCATCGCCGTCAGCGGCCAGCTCCCGTCGGAACAGGCGGGCCGCCCCTTCGGTTTGCTCGGGAAACAGCAATGGTGCGAACAAGGCCTCGCCGGCCCACCCGGATCGGGCGATCCGGGCGTACAGATCGGTGCCGATTCGTTTAGCGACAGCCAGGTACAGATGGCGATTATCGACGTGGAATCCCCCCTGCTCCACCAGGTAACTGCGCAACGCGGCAAGCTGCAGCGACGGGCGGTTGAACAGGGCCCAGGGTGCGGCGACAAGCAGCAGCCGGAACTGGTGTTCTCGTAGCTGCCGGTTGTTCGAATCGGTCGCTGCCTGCTGCTGCATGGTTACCCCCGTTGCCCACACCCGCTGGATCACGGCTCCGGCTCACCCGGAGCGGTTGCTCACCAATGGGGCTGATTGCCGATCCGGTAGTTGACCACCTCCATGGTGTCGCTGATCACCACGAAGGCGTCACGGTCAATGGCGGCCACCAGCCGCTTCAGCTGACCTAACTGTGAAAAAGGGATCACCGAATAGAGGATATGCTCTTGCTTGCCGCTGAAGCCGCCCTCGCCCTTGATGATCGTCACGCCATGCCGGATGTCCTTAAGGATCTCTTCGGCTATTTTCTGCCACTGGGAAGATATGATGATGACCGCCTTCCTCTGGCTCAGGCCGGTAACCACCAACGTTACCATTTTGGCGCTGACATAGAGCACGATCAGGGTATACAGCACCGCCTCGAGAGAATAATAGAGCGATACCAGCAGCAGGACGAGTCCGTTAACCACCAGAACGGTGTTGCCGATACTGATCGAGAACCGTTTCATCAGCATCACCGCCAGGATATCGAGACCGCCCTGCGACCCATAGGTGCGCAGGCTCAGACCGGTGCCGGCGCCGATCAGCAACCCGGCCAGCAAGGCGCTGAGGATCGGCTCTGCCACCCGGATCTCGATCCGGACCAGGGCGATGGCCAGCGACAGACTCGCCATCCCGAAGACGCTGTAGACGAAAAAACGGCGGCCTACCGCCATCCAGGCCAGGAAGAACAGCGGGATGTTGAGTGCCAGATACATCCCCGCCAGTCCCAGGTACGGCGCCATGTCATTGAGGATCAGAGCGATGCCGGTGACTCCGCCGGCGACAAAGTGCTGCGGCACCAGGATACCGTTGATGGCGACGGCGGAGATCAGGCAGCCAAC
>JAUVWB010000264.1 GCA_030604345.1 Desulfofustis sp.
GCACTTCCTTGGAGACCGAGAAGTAGAATTTGAACAGCTTGATGCCGTCCTTGACCAGCAATTCCTCGAGGAGTGGCACGTCCTTGAGAAACCGCTTGTTCTGCTCGTCGGTGCAGAACCCCATGACCGGCTCCACCATGGCTCGATTGTACCAGCTGCGGTCGAAGAAGACCATCTCCCCGGCCGACGGCAGCTGGGCGATATAACGTTGGAAATACCATTGCGTCGATTCCGTTTCGTTGGGCTTCACCAGGGCCACTACCCTCGTGTTGCGTGGGTTGAGATGGGCGATGAAACGCTTTATGGTGCCGCCTTTACCGGCTGCATCCCGGCCTTCGAAGATGAGCAGGACCCGGGCCCCGGTGGCCTTCATGGAACGTTGCAGTTTCATCAGTTCCACCTGGAGCTTGCGCAACTCCATCTCGTAGGCCAGATGCCAGGTCTTGACCCAGACCGCGGTCCGGTCGTCTTCCTTCGTGGCGTCCAGGTTGCTGAGGGCGGTCAGTTCCTGGAGCTTGATCTTGCCGTTGGGGCTCTCCGCCTTCTCGCTCTCTGATTTCTTCGCTTTTTTGTTGGGTTCTTCCTTCTTCTCTTTGGCGCCGTTGTCTGTTTTCTTTTTATCGTCTTTGGCCATGAGTGCTCCGACAGGGTTGAAAAACGTGAGATAGCGGTGGTTACTGCACGGGGTTTGCCAGGTTTTTATTCATAGCAGGGATGATACGGGAAATGCAAAGGAAAAGATCTTTTGCACGCTGATCTGAAACGTGCGATTGATCAGGATGAACCGCAAAAGACGGTCAGGTGGTGCTAGTTGAGTTTGCGGGCCAGCCGATACATCTCCCGGTAGATGGCGGGCAGCCGCAGCCGGGCAAGTTCGGTGACGACCTCGGCTACCGGATAGGTGATGCGATGCAGGTGGACGTCGATACCCTCCGGGAGCACGTCGATAACCGCACAGCCGGCGGCCGGATTACCGTCGAACATGCGGCCGGTGCTGCCGGGGTTGACGAAGTGGACCCCGTCGACAACCGTATGGAATGGGCTGTGCGAGTGGCCGATGGTGACCAGGGCGTGGGACACCGTTCCGGCCAGCTCCCGGAAACGGCAGAGCGGCGTGGACGCGAACAGAAATTCATCGGGATCGGCAGGGCTGCCGTGAAACACGCCGAGACTGCGGGGTTGGCCGTGTTTGTCCGGCGGGCAGGCAATGGTCAGCGATTCGGGCAGGCGGCACAGCCAATCACGGTTTTCCGGGCTCAGCTCGGCGGCGGTCCAGCCGTACATGATACGCTTCTCCGGTTTTGCCGGTTTTTTGAACGTTCGTCCGTGCAGCAGGCCGACCACCAGCCGATCGGTGTTGCCGAGGATGGAAGGAACCCGATGCATGCGCAGCCAGTCGATGGTTTCGTTGGGAAACGGTGCATAGACGGTGGTGTCGCCGCCGTTTACGATCAGGTCGAAGCGGCAGTCGAAAGAGTCGGCCACCGCCTTGAGGGCGGGGAAATTGCCATGGATGTCGGAGATGAGCAAGATCTTCATGGGCCTACAGCAGGGGACCGATCAGCAGCGCCACGTTTTCCTTGAAGCGCCTGATCACCGGCCGCTGAGCGACTTCATCGCGGTCGATTCGGGTGGAGAGCTCTTCGTAGCGTTGCTGGGCTTCACGGATGTGTTCGGTGACCTGGCGATCGTAGATGAACAGTGTCGTTTCGAAGTTGAGCCAGAAGCTGCGCATGTCCAGGTTGACCGAACCGAACAGGGCAAACTCGCGGTCCACGGTGATGGTCTTGGCGTGCAGGAGGCCGCCGTGGAAGAGGAGGATATGCACACCAGATTCGGTCAGTTCCTGAAAATGGGCCCGGCTGGCGTAATGCACCAGTCGTGAATCGTTTCGTTCCGGCAGGATGATGGTCACCTGGACGCCGCGTTGGGCCGCTGACTTGAGGGCGGTGAGCAGCGGTTCGTCGGGTACGAAGTAGGGTGTTGTCAGGACCAGCTCGAAACGGGCTGAATAAATGGTGGTCAGCAGCAGGGAGTGAATGGCTTCGGGAACCAGGCCGGGACCGGAAGGGACAAGCTGCACCGCGGTGCTGCCGGTGGCGGCCACCTGGTGAATATCGGTCCGGTTGGCCGGAGTGGCGCCGGCATCGATAGGTCTGAGTTGAGGATGCTGGTCGTCTCCTTCGAGAAACCAGTCGCTGATGAAGGTCCCCGCCAAGCTTTCGACCACCGGACCGGTGATCCGCATCATGACGTCGATCCACTGCCCTACCCCCTGGTCCACCTTGAAGTATCTCGGGTCAACCATGTTGGTGCTGCCGCTGTAGGCGATTTCACCGTCGATGACCACCATCTTGCGGTGGTTGCGAATGTCGATGCGGGCGAACAGGGCCTTGATGATACCCGCCGGCAGCGCCTCTCTGATACGGATACCGGCGTTTCGCAAGTCGCGGCAACGGCTGCTTTTGAGAAAGTCGCTGCTGCCGATGGAATCCACCAGAAGCCGACAGATGACGCCTCGACGGGTAGCCGCCAGCAGGGCCTCCTCCACCTCAGCGACCTTACCGCCCTCCTGCCAGATGTAGAACTCCAGGTGACAGGTGGAGCGGGCCTGCTCAATGTCGGCGATGATAGCGGCAAAGGTGGCGTCGGCAGATTCGAAGAGTTGCAGCTTGTTGCCGGTCATGGCCGGCAGGCCGATGAGATGCTCTGCCTGGCGATGCAGAGGCAGGCAGGACTCGGCAAGGTCGTGCCAGTTGATCGGGGCCCGCTCCCGGAGGCTGTTCAACCAGTGCTGGTAATGGGCGCGATTGGCTTGGCTGCGGGCGATGCGCTTGTCGGAAATACGGTTTTCCCCAACCAGCAGGTAGAGGAGGGCGCCGACCAGGGGAATGAGTAGGATGATGACCAACCACGCAAAGGTAATGCCGTGCGGTCGCTTACGCATGATGACGCGAAAAGACAGACCGATTCTGATGGTCAGGTCGGCGAGCAGGATGATGGTCGGCAGCACCGACGACACCCCGTGGTATTCTTCAGCTCCCATCACATCTACCGTTGCACGAAATGACGGATAAGGTACACTCCTGGTGGATATACGAGCGATGGGGGGTGATTCGGTACCTGGCCCGCATCGCCATCATCTATCGGCCGGAGCATTACACCCGCACGGTGGTGGGACCGTGGGTCCAGCTGGAAGCGCAACGGCCGGCCGCTCCGGTCTGCGGAGCAGGCACAATAGCCGAACTTTACCGGATTTTGCCATGATAATAAAAGGGTTTTCTTTTGCTGCGGTAGCCGCCGGAATCAAATACCCGGATCGGCTCGACCTCGGGCTCATCTTCAGCGACGAGCCGGCGGTGACTGCCGGTGTCTTTACCACCAATCAGGTCAAGGCGGCTCCGGTGCTGATCGAC
>JAUVWB010000120.1 GCA_030604345.1 Desulfofustis sp.
ACCGAGTCTTCCCCGCTGATCAGACAACCGGAGATGTCCGTCCCCAAGGCAAAGGTGGCCGTCTGGAACAAGGAGACCTCGACTTCCTGGCCGACACCGCTGCGTTCCCTGATGAACAGGGCGGCCATGACCCCGGCCAACAGACTTTGTGAGGTGATGGAGTCGCCATAGGCCGGCCTCGAGATGTTCGGAGCGCTGTCCGCTTCATGCATCAGATCCATGACGCCGCTGCGGGCCCAGAAGGCGACCGAATCATACCCGCCGACGTTTTTATCGGGGCCGCGCAACCCATAACCGGTCAGGTTGGCGTAGATGATGCGCGGGTTGACAGCCTGCAGGGTCTGATATCCGAGATTGAATTTTTCCATCTCGTAGGGGCGCAGGTTGTTGAGAAACACGTCACCGCCGGCCACCAGGTCGTGGATGATCTTTTGTCCCTCCTCGGAGCCGAGGTTGACGGTGAGGCTCTTCTTGTTTCGATCCACATGCTCCCAGATGTAGTTGATCTGGTGCGGACGAGCCCAGCCGGCCATGCCGCCGGCCAGCAGATAGCGCTGCAGATCGCCCCGTTTCGGCGGTTCAATGTGGATGACTTCGGCCCCCCACCTGCCCATGAGCATACCGACAAGTGGCATGGCGAAAGCGCCGCCGACCTCGATGACCCTGATTCCTTCCAATCCCCTGTTCATCCGGACGATCCTCCTGTGAGCGGTGAGTGGGCGCAAGCGCCCGTGAGAGCATTGTCGATACTGCAATTGTCGACAATTTACCGACCGTGCCTGTGAAGGTCAAGCAGAATCAACGAAACTGAGATTTGCTGGAGACAGCGCTGGGAACCGTTCTTATAATTTAGCCACGGTCACCCGAGCGGTGATCGTCTTCAGGGAACAATTGACAATGGGGACTGATATGATGAAATGGTTCGTTCTCATGATCTGCTCGATGGCCATCGGTTGGGCGTTGCCGCTGGCGGCCGCCGACCGGCTGGTCATGGAGCAGCAGGATCTCCTTGAGCGACTGGGGTCGGAAGAGGTAGTGGTTATCGACGTGCGTACCGGCGGGGACTGGAGGAACAGCGATCGGAAAATTCGCGGCGCGATCCGTGAGAATCCGGGAGATGTCGCTTCGTGGGCCGATCGTTACGACCAGAGGAAAACCATCGTTCTATACTGCGCCTGACCGAACGAGGCCACCAGTGCCAGTGTGGCACGGATGCTTTCCGATCGTGGCTTTACGTCGGTCTTCGCCCTCAAGGGCGGTTGGCGCCAATGGGACGATAACGGCTATCCCACCGAAGCCAAATAGCGATCGCTGACCGTTGACCGATCTCGGGTGAGTCTGCCGGCGACCGTCAGACTAACGAACGATGATCCGCTTGTCTTTGGGACGCTTGGGGTTCGGGCGATAGAGCAGCAGCTTCTTGCCGATCAACTGGACGAGGTGGCTGCCGGTGTGCGCCGGGATCTCCAGGGAGGCTTGGTGTTTTTCGAGCGGTGCGGTGTTGAGAAGTTTCACCTTGATCAGCTCGTTGGTTTGCAGCGACGTTTCGATTTCCTGCAGTACCGTGGCCGTCAGACCCTCCTTGCCGATGTTTACCAGCGGGTTCAGCGCGTGTCCGTAACGGCGCAACTGCTTTTTCTGATCGTTGGTGAGCGGCCGTGGCGGTTTCTTCTTGGTATCAGTGGTCATATGCTGTCTCTATGTCTTGGGATTGTCTGGTTCAGCCGGCCAGGTTGGTGAAGATCTCGAAGCCTCCCACGTAGGTCCCGATGGCCGAACCGAGGCTGGTCAACAGAAACACGAGAAAGACCCGTAACAGCTTGTTGCGCCACCAACCAAAGAACGTGGCCACATCTTCGGGGACCGTCTCGAACTCCAGAACCACCGGCGGTCTCATCATAACCTGAACGAAAGCGGTGACATAACCGGCCCCGATCACCGGGGTGAGGCTGGTGAGGGGGGCGGCGACGAAAGCGCTGACGGTGGTTGCCGGGTGAGCCAGGGCAATCAATGCCCCGATGGACGAGGGGATGCCGTTGGCCAGTATCCAGAAGATGATATTATCCCCGGCCTCCTGCAGGCCATGGCGGTAGCCGATCAAGCCGATGGACGAAAGGATGAGCACGGGGATCAGCCAGCCAATGGTCTTCCACATCCTGGAGACCGGCGGAATCTCGTTTAAGGCCGGCAGTTGCGACCGCTGGTCGGTGGGCCAGCACCGCTTGATCCCGGCCACATGGCCGGCGCCAACCACGGCAACAACCCTCGACCCGGGTGCCGATTTGATCTTCTCCGCCAGATAGATATCGCGTTCGTCGATCAGAACCCGCTTCAACTCCGGCAAGGCCTCCCCCAACTCCGCCATGAGGTCGCCGAGACTGTCATGGTTCTTCATCTCTTCGAGCTTTTTCTCGTCAATGGTCTCGGTGTCAAAGAGACTGGCCAACAGTGATGAGAGCAGGTACATCTTGCGCAGAAACGAGGTCGATTTCCAGGCCCGGCGCATGGTGACGCGAATGTCGCGGTCACAAAGGTGGACCTGGGCGCCCACCGCTTCTGCGGCCTTGGCTCCGGCCATCAATTCGGCGCCGGGTGACACCCCGAGTCGATCTCCCAGCCGTTTCTGGTAGGATGCCATCAGCAGCGAAACCAGCAGGGTTGACAGCTGTTTGTTCCTGATGATGGTCTTTAGATCGAGGTGCTGCCAGCGCTGCTCATCGTTGAGGGCGGCAAATCGTTTCTCGTCCAACTCCAGGCAGACGCAATCGGGTTTTTCGTCGGCGATGACCGTGCTGACCAGAGCGACCGATTGACGGGAGACATGAGCCGTACCGATAAGCAGGATGGTTCGCTGGCCATCCTCGAGCACATGGACATCTGGGGCGTAGTCCCGAGTGGGAAAACTGGTTTGGTTCATAGACTGGTATACATTGCCGGGCAGAACGGTGCCGGCAGCGGTAAGGCCTGCCGGCAGGCTGCGGGAAAGAGCGGGGCCGAGCCCGCGGTTAGACATCGATCAGCTTGAGGCGATGGCCGGGGTGGATGACGTTTGATTTCAGATTATTCCACTTCTTGATATCGTTTGGCGAGGTGTTGAATCGCCGGGCGATGGTCCACAGGGAATCGCCGTTGCGTACTTCGTACCAGCGTGCCGAATCGACCGGTTTTTCCTGGCCCGGCGGCAGCTTCTTATTGGCGGCAAGAACCATCACCCTCGCCTCGTCGACTCTGTCGTCACGGGATGCCGATTGGACTTCTTGAGCACCGCTGCCCGCATCGCTGCCGCCCAGATAGAGCGCCAATTGTTGCCCGGCGGTAATCTGATGCACACTGGACAGGCCGTTCCAGGAGACGATGAGTTCGGGTGGAACCTGGTATTGGCGAGAGATCTTGGAGACCGTCTCCCCCCGTTTGACCGTGTGCATCACCAAGGCGTCGCCCGCCGCCGAGCGCGGATCGATGCCTTCCGGTAGGAGGCGATAGGCGATGGTTCGATAGGGGATACGGAGGCGTTTGCCGATCTGCAGCTTGCTGCTGGTCAGATTGTTGACTTTGAGCAGCGTGGTGGTGTTGATGTTGTACGTCCTGCAGATCTGTGACAAGGTCTCGTTTTTACGGACAATATGTGTTTTGTAGTCGGTGCTGGCGACGGTGTGCAGCCGCGGCAGATTACGCTCGGCCAATTCCCTGGTCCCTCTGGGAATCTTTAACTCATACTGCTCGCAGTCAAGCGGCGTCTTGCCGCTGAGCAATTCCAGGTTGAGTTGCTTGAGCAGCGAAGTGTCGGAACCGGTAAGCAGGGCGGCCGCCTGAAAATCCAAGCCGGGTCCCACGGCGAGGGTTTCATAGGTCAGTGGCGGTTCATAGGCAATATTGGTGAAACCGTAGCGTTCGGGGTCCTTGGCGATGATGATGGCGGCGATCAGTTTCGGCACGTAGCGTTTTGTTTCCAGGTGCAAGTGGTTGCTTTGGGCAATCCTCCAGAAATCGGCGCAACCGGTTCGCTTCATGGCGTTGCGCATGGTCCCTGGGCCACCGTTGTAGGCGGCCACAGCCAGATACCAGTCACCGAACTCGTTGTACAGGTGCTTCAGGTAAGACACGGCGGCCCTGGTGGATTTTTCGGCATCGCGTCGTTCGTCGAGGTAGGGAGAAACAGACAGTCCGTAATCGCGGCCGGTGCCGGCCATGAATTGCCAGAGACCGACCGCCTTGGCGCGAGACAAGGCGCGTTGGCTGAAGCCGCTCTCGATCATCGACAGGTAAGCAAGATCGAGGGGCAGGCCGGCTGCTTCCAACTCGGCGTGGATCATCGGCAGGTAGCGGCCGGAACGGCTCAGCCATTGGCTGAAATAGGGGCGCAATTTGCCTTGAAAGAGATCCAGATACATCTCTACCTGACGATTGACCACCACCGGAAAGTCATACTGAATCTCGGTCGGCGTCTGAGCCTCAGTCACCGCGGTGAGGTGCGGTGTCTGCGGAGACTCCCAGGTCCCCGTCGAGGCCAGTGCCTCCAACTCCTGGTCGAGACAGATCTCCGATTCGACCGCCACCGGTTGCAGATCAGGGTCTTGTTCGGCCATGGACGTTTCTTCAGGGGAAAAGATGCCGTTATCCAGCCAGGTGAGATTGTCTTTGACCGAACAGCCTGAAGAGGTGAAAAGAATCAGAAAAAAGAGCGTGAGGAAGAGGTGATTCAATGCGGGCCGCTGCTGCATGTGTCGATTCATTGCCAGATAGGTGCCGTTTCCGGCCACATTCACCCGCCATCGGCAAATGCGGCTTGAGTTATCGCCGTTAACAAGGTACATTCACCACAATTTTGCCGGTGCCCGTACAAATTGCATCAGTTAAACCCGAAGTGATTTTTATCGCAAGAAAATTGTTCACGAAAACCGTATTTGACGGTGTTTCCCATCGTTTTTTTCAACATCGTTCGTCGCCCGTCCCGAAACAATGATCAAAAAGTTGTTTCTTTTCCTGTTTACGATGGTCTTGTTTGCCGGCTTGGCCGCTGGCGGCGTGCTCTACCACCTAGTGGTCGTCGAGCCGGGGCCGGAGATCTCGCAGGACAACATCCGCCGCATACTCGGCAAGGAAAGTCCAGTTTTCTACCGGGATGGGACAACGCCTCTCGGGGTGTTCTTTGCCGACTCCCATCGACGTTATCTCGAGTACCGGGAGATCCCGCAGCACTTCGTCAATGCCTTGGTGGCGGCTGAAGACAATCGGTTTTTCAGCCATTTCGGTTTCGACGTCATCGGTATCGCGCGTGCCGCCATCGCCAATATCGAAGCCGGCCGCATCGTCCAGGGGGGCAGCACGCTCAGCCAGCAGACCGCCAAGAACCTGTTCAAGCGGGAGGAACGATCGTTTCGGGCCAAATTCAAGGAACTGCTCTATGCGTTGCGGCTCGAATACCACTACAGCAAGGAACAGATCCTCGAGTTCTACGCCAACCAGTTTTACGTGAGCGGCAACCGCGTCGGTCTTGGCGTCGCCGCCCGCTACTACTTCGACAAGGAGCCGGAGCAACTGAATTTGATCGAGGCCGCCTTCATCGCCGGTAGCGTCAAACGTCCCAACGCCTATAATCCGTTCATCAAGAAGACCCCGGAAGAGGCCGCCCGGGCCGAAGAGCGGGCCACGGAGCGGGTCCGTTATGTCCTGGACAAGATGTTGGAACTGGGAATGATTTCAGCAGCCGTGCATCAACAGAGCGTGGCGGCCCCGATCCCGTTCAACAAAGGAACGGTCGGCTTTCCGCTCGATTACGTGATGGCCCTGGTGACCGATGCCGTCGATTCCGAAATGGTGCGGGCGGCACTGGCTGAACATGGGATCGACAATATCACCACTTCCGGGGTGCGCATCATCACCACCGTGGATCGCGACCTGC
>JAUVWB010000242.1 GCA_030604345.1 Desulfofustis sp.
GGGACTCAACGCCCACGATATTTTCCCGAACTGGATCGCCCTGAACAATGGTTCGGCGCACGGTATCGAGGCGAGCGGAGAGGGAATCCAGGTGGAGCTGACGGCAGAGATTCACAAGCACCTCGAGCCGTTTCGGGTGGCTGGCGCCCAACACGGCACGTCCGGGAACAGTTCGGATCGGCTGCGGGCCATCGCTTCCCGGACCAGGACCACCAAGGCCAATGTGGCAACAGCGCTGCAAATGGTATCCTGGGGGGTTGAAGTGAACGATTACGGCAATGCCTTGATGAACGAGGACGGCAGTTTCCGTAAAGTCGCCGGGGAAGGGGTGACCGAGGCGGTGTGGGAGAAGATGGTCGCCTTGGCCGCAAAAAACGGTTGGAAGGGCGGCAATTTCAAGAAGCTCAACCTGCCCATCGACAACTGGTTGCTGGCCCAGCCCCGGGACGTGCGGGAGCGCATGAGCAAACGGGTGGAAGACTTTGTCTACCAGATGCTCGTTTCCGTTTTCAACGCGGCCGATACCGCCCCGTTGGCCATGGAGCTGCTGGTCGAGGCCGGTTCCTACGACATCGGTACCTCCGCCGTGCGTTTGGAAGACCCAGCCGAATGGACGCCGGAAAAAATTATCGAGAAAGCCAAGCTGCTCGACAGCGATAAAGGACCGAAAGGAGATTTTTCCGACTAGCGGGCCCGCTTGCACCATCCAGATGTTACCCCTGGTTGTTTGGCCAGGGGTTTTCTTTGCTACCTCAACGCATGCATGATATGAAAACGATTCTTGTCACCGGGGCGGCCGGGTTTATCGGCGCTCACTTGTCGCAGCGCCTGACTCGGGCCGGAGTGGATGTGGTCGGTCTGGACAACATCAACGATTATTATGATCCGCAACTGAAGCGAGACCGGATGGCGGCCTTGGCCGCAGGAGATCGGTTCGTCCACGAAGCGGTTGACATTGGCAACCGGGCGGCCATGGAGCAACTCTTCAGCCGCTATCGGTTCGACGCCGTGGTCAATCTGGCGGCCCAGGCCGGTGTGCGTTATTCGCTGATCAATCCGCAGTCGTACGTGGATACCAATCTGGTCGGGTTCGTCAATATTCTTGAAGGCTGCCGGCATGGCGGCGTCAAGCACCTGGTCTACGCCTCGTCTTCTTCCGTGTACGGCGCCAACACCCGCATGCCGTTTTCCGTGCACGACAACGTCGATCACCCGGTTTCACTCTATGCCGCCTCGAAAAAGGCCAACGAGTTGATGGCCCATACCTACAGCCATCTCTTCGGGCTGCCGACCACCGGGCTCAGGTTTTTCACCGTATACGGGCCGTGGGGTCGCCCGGATATGGCGCTGTTCCTGTTCACCAAGGCCATTCTGGCCGGGCAGCCGATCGATGTCTTCAATTACGGCCGTATGGAGCGCGATTTCACCTATATCGACGATATCGTCGAGGGGGTGTTCCGGGTCATCTACAAGATCCCTGAGCCTGACCCCGCCTGGTCCGGTAACACGCCCGACCCGGCCAGCTCCTACTGCCCCTATCGCGTCTACAATATCGGTAACAACAACAAGGAACAGCTGTTGCGCTATATCGAGGTCCTCGAGAATTGCCTTGGCCGGGTGGCCGAGAAGAACCTGCTGCCCATGCAACCGGGCGACGTACCGGCCACCTATGCCGACGTTGACGATCTGGTGCGGGATTTCGATTATCGGCCGTCCACCACGCTGGAATACGGTGTCGCCCGTTTCGTCGAATGGTATCGAGACTATTTCAGACGGTAGCCGGCCGCTATTGATTCATCAGCCGCAGTGCCGCTTCGGTGATGGCCACCGAATTGATGGAGCTGTTACGCCACAGGGTTTTTTGCGGGCCGTGTTCGAGAAACCGGTCCGGGTGGGCGAGCAGACTGGTCTTGACGCCGCTCAGCCCGCAACGGCTGAGCAGCTCCAACACGGCGCTGCCGAAACCGCCCTGACGGACGTTGTCCTCGATGGTGACCACGCGACCGGTCCGTTCGGCCCACTGACAGATGAGGTCCTTGTCGAGAGGTTTAATGAACCGGGGATTGATGACCGCCGCCTGGATGCCCAGTTTCTCCAAACCGGCGGCGGCCCGCAGGGCCGGATGAACACGGTTGCCGACCGGCAGCAAGGTGATGTCGTCGCCGGAACGCAGCAGTTCGCCGGTGCCGATGGGAATCGCGTTCAATTCTTCCGTGAGCGCCACCTGCTCGCCGATACCTCGCGGATAGCGCAGGGCCGACGGGCCCTGGTGCCCGATGGCGGTAAACAGCATATGCCGCAGTTCTTCCTCGTCCTTCGGTGCCATCAGAACCATGTTCGGGATAATGCGTAGGAAAGAGAGATCGAACACGCCATGATGGGTAGGCCCGTCGGCGCCGACCACGCCCGCCCGGTCGATGGCCAGGGTGACCGGCAGGTTGGGGATGCAGACATCGTGGATGATCTGGTCGTAGGAGCGCTGGAAAAAGGTTGAATAGATAGCCACCACCGGATGAAATCCCTCAATGGCCAGGCCGGCGGCGAAGGTGACGGCGTGCTGTTCGGCGATACCCACGTCGAAGAAGCGGTCCGGAAACGTTTCGGCAAACGTGCTGAGGCCGGTACCGGCCACCATCGCCGCCGAGATGGCCACCACCTTGTCGTTGCTGCGACCGATCCGGGTGATGGTATCACCGAACACATCGGTGTAGCTGGGAATCTTCTTGCCGTTGCTCTTTTTCTTGCCGCTTACCACATCGAAGGGGGCGATACCGTGAAAGGTGCCGGGGTCTTTTTCGGCGAACGAATATCCTTTGCCCTTGGTGGTCAGCACGTGGATCAACACCGGGCCCTGGATCGTGTCCCGCACGGTTTCGAAGGTGTCGATCAGATCGACCAGGTCGTGGCCGGGGAGCGGACCGATGTAGTCGAATTTGAGGGCCTCGAAGAGCATGCCGGGGGTGAAGAAGCTCTTGAAACTTTCTTCACTCTTCTTCAAAACGGTGAGGATGTTTTCGCCGACGTTCGATAATTGGCCCAGCCGTTCCACCAGATGATCCTTGAGGCGGCGCATGGTCCGCCCGGACAGCTTGCGGCTGAGAAAGCTGCTGAGCGCGCCGACGTTCGGAGAGATCGACATCTCGTTGTCGTTGAGAATGACGATCAACCGCTTGTTGAGATGGCCGGCCTGGTTCAGGGCCTCGAAAGCCATGCCGGCGGTCATCGACCCGTCACCGATGACGGCGATGGCCAGTCGGGGATCGTCTTTCAGGTCCTTGCCCATGGCCATACCCAGCGCCGCCGAGATCGAGGTGGAGGAGTGGCCGGTCTCGAAGGTGTCGTATTCGCTTTCGCTCAGCTTTGGAAAACCGCTGATCCCCTGGTATTGCCGCAGGGTATGAAAGCGGTCTCGGCGGCCGGTGATCAGCTTATGGGCGTAGGCCTGATGGCCGACGTCCCAGATGAGACGGTCGTACGGGGTGTTGAAGACATAATGCAGTGCCAGGGTCAATTCGACAACGCCGAGGCTTGGCCCCAGATGACCGCCGTTGTTGGAAACGGTGGCGATGATGGTCGAACGGATTTCGGCAGCCAGCTCTTCGAGTTCGGAGATGGGACGTCGTCTGATGTCGGCCGGTGATTGGATCGTGTCAAGCAGGGCGGAAC
>JAUVWB010000258.1 GCA_030604345.1 Desulfofustis sp.
ACGATAGATGCGTTCCAGCAGGACCGGGAGAGCTTCGTTAAAGCAATCCGCGGACCCGTTGGTTCCGGAAAATCTGTTGCCTGCACCATCGACTGTTTTACCTTGATGCAGGAAGCCAAGACCAACACCCGCTCGGCTGTGATCCGAAATACCTTCCCACAGCTTCGTCAGACCACTTTGAACACATGGCTCGACTGGTTACGCCAGTACGGGACCTTCCGCTATTCAGATTTCACATGGAAGATGAAATATCGCGGTTTCGAGCATGAAGTGATTTTCACGGCTTTGGATCGCCCAGGAGACATCGCCAAACTTCTGAGTCTCGAATTGACTTGGGCGTGGGTGAATGAAGCGAGGGAAATCGAATGGCCGATAATCGAAATGTTGACTACTCGCGTTGGCAGGTATCCGCCGCAACGAGATGGCGGGCCGACTTGGTTCGGAATACTTATGGACACCAACTCGCCGGACGATATGAGCGCCTGGTACGAAACTTTCGAGATAAAGAGGCCAGATGGGTGGACTCAGTACGTTCAGCTGAGCGGGAGGGGAGAAGATGCTGAAAATGTGGAAAATCTCGTTCCGGGGTATTACGAGCGTATTGCAGATGGAAAGGATGCTGCGTGGCAGAAAGTTTACATTGATGGTGAGTATGGGTTCATCGTTGAAGGTCGACCAGTTTATCCACAATGGAAAGACGCGATCCATGCCGTACCAACCCACAAAGACCCGTCGCTCCCGTTACTTATCGGCATTGACTTCGGCCTTACGCCCGCAGCGTGTTTTGTACAGCGATCGGTCACCGGACAGTACCGGGTCGTGCAGGAGTTGGTGACGACTGAGATGTCAGCGATTGAGTTTGCCGACGAATTGGGTCGAATTTTAAGGGACAAATACAAAAATCATGAAGTGGAGATATATGGTGATCCTGCGGGAGAGCAGAGGTCTCAGGTGGATAAGCGTACGCCGTTTCAAATCCTCAAAAGTACCGGCATCAACGCCCGGCCTGCTCCAACGAATGATCCTCGCCTGCGTGTGGAGGCTGTGGTCCGGAACCTTACCCGGCTCACGATGGCGGGTGACCCTGGGATTGTGGTTGATCCGCGATGTCGATACCTCAGACGTGGTATGGCTGGGGGGTACAAGTTCCGGCGTATGCAGATCGTCGGGGAGGAACGCTACGCTGAACTTCCTGAGAAAAACATCTATTCCCACGTTTGCGAAGCTCTCCAATATGCACTTTGTGGTGCTGGGGAGGTAAGATCCGCCCTTGGCCGGAAGAAACCCGGCAAGCTCGATTACCGCCAACTTGACAGGAGGGTTGTGTGATGCCCGATGTAGGCAGGAAAGGCCCGTTTACCGAGGCCGAATTAGAGGGCATGATCGGCCAGCAGATCAGCCAGAGCCGGGACTTCGCACAAGATTTCCTTGAAGAAAATAGACGCCAAGCATGGAAGTATTACCTTGGCCGTAGAGGTCGTGACGAGGATTTCTCCGCGACCACAAACCGTGAGGGTTACACTCGTGAGGGCGGGTCGGAAGCCGTTTCCGAGGACGTGGCAGACATGGTGGAGGCGCTTATGGCGACTCTCATGCCAATCTTTGGTTCAGACATCCCCGTCGAGTTTGAACCGATTGGGCCAGGAGATGAAGAAAATGCGTCTGCCGAGTCAGATGCGGTCGCCAATGTCCTTATTGAGAGAAACAAAGGATGGCTCGTCATTGCCGAGGCGATAAAGGATGCTCTGCTGCTTCGGAACGCGACCATCAAGGTGTGGATTGATGAGCGGACGATCACCGAGCATCGCACCCTGAATGACATTGACGATGAGGATTTGGCCGGGCTGATTGACCAGATGCCACCCGGCGTCGACGTCGCCATTACCAGCCGCGAGGGGAAGAAAGCACGGCTCCGCCTGAGCCGCACAATCCGCACGCCGAAGGTAAAAGCTATCCAGCAAGCGCATTTCCTCATAGACCCGAATCACGACAATATCGACATTTCTGACGCCTTTTTCGTCGCAGAACGCAAGTTCTCGTCACGTTCTGAGATGATTTCGGTAGGATTCCCCAAAGGAAAGGTCAAGAACCTCCCCGCCTTCACTCAGGACACCGATGTTGACTCCAACGCGAGCAATATCGAGGGGATCAGTGCCGAGATGAGCCGCCCGACCCACGATTCAGACGTTATCGAGTGGTTCGAGGTCTATATGCGGATCGATATGACCGGCAACGGCATCTCGAATCTGACGAAATTCGCCTGGTCGAACCAAGAACTGCTCGATAAGAACCCGGCTGCTTTCATCCCGTATGCCACCGGGACCGGTTGGCTGGTTCCACACCGTTACTCAGGGTTGAGCGTATATGACAAACTCCAACAGGTCACTGACATTAAGAGCCGAGTCTTGCAGCAATATCTCGACAATCTTGTCACCAATAATACTGCACGCACCGGGGTCAACGAGAACACGGTCAATATTGATGATCTCCTTGCTGGCAGGCCGAACGCAATTGTCCGTAACGATGGGTCTCCGCACGATGACATCATGGCTTTCCCTACCAACGATACGGGTCAGTCGAGTCAAGCTCTCCTGAACTATATGGACAAAGTACGCGACCAGCGCGCCGGGGCTGCCCTGACGTTTCAGGAACCCGAGGCGCAGATGGTCCGCTCGAACGTAACCGCAGCCTCGGCAGATCGCCAGATGTCGCCGGGAGAACAACAAGCGGCAATGATAGCCCGCACCTTGGCGGAAACTCTGTTGCGGTCCACCTTCCTCCTGCTGCATGAGACGTTGCGCACACAATTTCCTGACACTCTCATGCTCAACAGGAGCGGCCAGTGGTTTCCCGTAAGCCCGTCGCAATGGCCGCCACGCGACAGAGTGAACATCAAGGTCGGGCTGTCACCTACCGAGCGAAACCGCAAAGCCGCTGCCTTGTTGCAGGTCCTCACATTTCAGCAGCAGGCAGTTGGCGCCGGGGGGCAGGACATCATCGTCAACCTCGACGGTATCCACCGGGCCGTGCTGGACTGGGCGAAATCGGTTGACCTGGACAACCCGGAAAAGTATTTCATTGATCCGGAGTCCGAGCAGAGTCAGCAGGCAGCGCAGGCCGCGTCGGAGAAGGCCGATCAGCAATTCCAGTCGCAGATAGATGCGGTCACCGCCGAAGCCAAAGCCGCTGCGATGAATACCACGGCGGACAGAGAGACCGACAAGGAAAAGATCGCTTTCGAGTACTTTAAGGAAATACTCAACGCGGAGAATATCGATGCAAAGATCCTCGGTGACGCCCTTTCCAAAGCCCAACAAGCAGCAACTCAAGCTAGCGTTACAGATACTGGAAACGGAGCAGATGTGGGAGCGTCTGAGGCGTAGGTATTATGAACAGTGGTTAAAAGGCCCGAATGAGGCGTCTTGGCCCGACATCGCAACCAAACTCGAA
>JAUVWB010000222.1 GCA_030604345.1 Desulfofustis sp.
GACCGACGCCGCGGGGCGCATCGTCGACAACGAGCTGCAGCTCTTCCACGACGTCGTCCTGCCAGGGGGTGAGGAAATGCAGACGGGAAAGCACATTGCAGAAGCGCGGCTGGCGGTGTCGCAGCAATTGCCAGTCGATTTCATGCCGATACCCCTCCACCAGACTGACCAGATCGGCCACATGGATCAGGCGAAACGGCTCATAGGTCAACGGTGCTTGGAAACCGTGGAAGTAACAGTGAGTTAGTGTGTCTTCCAAGGACAGGGTACGGGCCTCGTCGTGACCGATCGTGATGGAACGGGCCCCGGCCAGGGACCGTTCAAGCGGCCAGCGTGGATACTGGGCATGAAACGGCAGCAGGTTGCGGTGTACCTCGATCGGGACCGGTAATCCCTCCACCTCCTTGCACAGCGGTGTCAGGTGGTAGAAATCATCCGGCACCGACTCCTCTTCGACCAGACGAAACCCCAGTTCGACGAGGAGCTCCTGCAGGCGGCTGAGATCCTTTTCGGCCGCCAGGAGGTCCACATCACGCATCGGCCTCAGCCCTGGTTCACTATAGGCAAAGGTGCTCAGCGCGATTCCTTTGACGGCCAGCACCTCGATACCGGCGGCCCGGCACCTGGCGAGGACCACCGCCGTCGTTTCACCGCGAATAGCGTTGGCCCGACGGCTGCGCAGGCAAAGCCCCTGCAGCTGGCGCCGGGTCTCTCGCGGCAAACGGTAATCGATGGCAGTCAGGTGTTTGGCAAGCAGCGGGGCCACTCCCTGGAACTCCGCCTCCGTGATCAGCTCGCCCCAGTCACCGCCTGAACCGGTAAAGGCCGCGACTTCCTGCTGCAGCAGGGAATACATGGTCTGATGGCCACGGTTACGGGAACAGAGACCAAGTATCCGACGTATCATGACCGTTCACCGGCAATCGCCATGAGCCGTCTTTCTCCTTTCAGTTGCAAGACACCCCCGACCACCGATCAGCGCAACCTGGCTACGCCGCGCTCTACCAGAGCCTCGACGAAGTCGGCGACCTGGGTCGCTATCTCCTGCCGCTGATGCGGATAGGCCTCGGCAAGCAGGTCGACAATCTCGGCCACGGTCCGTCGTCCATCGCACATCTGCCAGAGCAGCGCCCCGGTCTGGTTGAGGTGCAGCGTGGTCGTCTCGGTGGGATGATACACGGTGAATTCGTCATCAACCGGTTCCAAGACAAAGCCGGAGGCCAACTCAACAACACGTTCAAAATCCATACATCCTCACAGCAACCGACTATCTGCAACCAGGCCAGCTCCCGGTGACGCCCAACCCGGTGGCCCCGGAGCTGTTGCTGCCGTACCGCTCTTCTGCAGAGACGGTTACGGCGGTTAAAACCGATAACCGACCGACAGATAGCCCGATGTCTGCGTCGATTCGCTCTCTTCCCGGAACGTCCCGATCGGTATACCCACCCCATACACCTGCGTCTGCTCGCCATCCACCTCGATATATCGGTAATGAAAACCTGCTTCCAGATAGAGCGCCGGAGTCATAAAATAGGTGCCACTGACATCTACGGCGTAGCCGGTGCCGTCGAGATCACCGGTTGCATACTTACCGCCCAGTTCCCGGAGCAGGTGCCGATCGGTATCTTCGGCCTCAACCATAGGCGAATAGGCGAAACTGGTCTGCAGGGTGAAACTCGGACCCAGCTGCAGATCACCGCCGATCTTCAAGTACGGCATGGTGTAGGTCATCTCGTAGGTGATGCCGACCCGACCGTCGCCGACGAAATCGAAACCGGGCATGCCGGACGGCGAATACTGATACAGCAGCTTCGATTCATAATCAAAATTCTGATAGAGCAGGCCGGCACCGAGGAACAGGGAGAAGGCCTCTTGTCGAAGAAAAGTCCACTGTATATCGGCATCGACGATCAGCGCGTCGAAATCGCTGATGCTGAACTCCGAATAGACATCGAGAATTGATGGGTCGGCCGGAGTCAACCAGTCGGAGTCGGTCATCTCATCATCGGGGGTACTCAGATTCTTTTTGATACTGAGGTTGATCCGCCATTGGTCGTTGATGGTTGCCCGGCCATCCACCCTGGCCAACCAGACATCGAGCGGCCAGGCCAATTCACTGAACGGAAAATAGCCGTCATAACGGACTCCGTTCGGAGCCACGCCGGGGAAACCGATCTGATAGGTAGTATCTCCGCTCATCCTCTCCGTGCCGACCGAGACCTGGTATTCTGTCGCTCCAGCTTCAAACGGGGCAGCGGCGACACCGGCAGCCGCCACGAGAGAGACAGCGACAAAGGTGTTCGAGAATCGATGGATAAACCTGGGCCGTCTCATGGTTGTACCTCCTTTTGTTGGGAACCTTGAAAAAGTGCCACTTCGCCCAATCTATTCGTTGCGCAATCACATGTTATCCTGGCAATATCATACAAATGCCTGCGGTAACATGTTCGTGCGCGCCTTGATCTTGGACGAAGCTCCCCTGTTGGCTGGGTATATTGGCGTGATTCATTCCTTCGGTTCAACTGGGAAAATCATGGCGAACCTGTTATTATTGTTCATACAATCATGATTTGTGCAACTATTATCTGACATCCCCCCCAGTTAACACCCCAGATACCGATGCTTCGCCCTCGTCTGACCAGACTCAACCGCACCCCGCAGGCCCCGATCTATATAGCGCACCGCGGCCTCAGCGCCCGTTTTCCGGAAAACACCACGGCCGCCTTCGAGGCCGCCATAGCGGCCGGCGCGGCCATGATCGAGTTGGACGTTACGTTCTCCCGAGATCGACGTCTTGCGGTCATCCATGATGAACGGGTGAACCGCACCACCAACGGCCGCGGCCCAGTATCGGCACACACCATGAAGCAGTTGCAGCGCCTGGACGCCGGCAGCTGGTTTGATCCTGCATTCGCCGGACAAACCATCCCCGAACTGGCCGACGTCCTTGATCTGGTCAACGGCCGGATAGCCGTAAATATCGAGATCAAACCGGAGGCGTATGAATCGTCGAACCGGGACGACGCCGTCGAACGGCAGATTCTCGACCTGCTGACGGAGCGAAACATGCTCGACGACGTCATCATCTCCAGCTTCTCCTGGTGGTCGCTGGCCCGGGTGCGCAGCCTGTCCCCGGCGGTGGCCATCGGACTGCTCTCCGCTCGGCCGGCCGACGAGCACCTGCTTTTCTGGTATCGGCGGCTGGGCGGCTTCTCATGGCACCCGGACTGGCGCCTGGTCACCGCCGCGCAGGTTGCTCTGCTGCACGCGGCGGGCGCCAGGGTCTTCCCCTACATCGCCGCCGGGCGGATCGACAGTGCCCGGCTGCTGGCCATGGGGGTAGACGGCCTGATCGTCGACGATCCGTCCCAGATGGCGGCTCATCAGAGGTCATGAGAGAAGTGAACGGTCACGGCGATATGTTCTGAAACCCTCACAGCGAAAGCTGTCCAACTCGTGATATCAGATGGATCGGGATGCATTTAGCCAATTGACCGAGCAGGTCTACGACGCTCTGCCGGAACAATTACTGGCCAAGATCGATAATGTGGTCTTTGTGGTCGAAGAGTGGCCCGACGAGGAGACACTCGCCGCCATGGGGATCGACTCCCGCCTGGACCTGCTTGGACTCTACCAGGGTCTGCCGCTCGATGAACGCAGCCACGATCTGAGCGGTTCCCTGCCCGACCAGATTTTCCTCTATCAGCGCCCCATCGAGTATTGGGCCGAGGTGGACGGCTTGCCGGTCTACGATGTCATTTACGATACTTTGGTCCATGAGATCGGTCATCACTTCGGCTTCGATGAGGACCAGTTGACCGCCCTGGAAAACGGCAATGGAGGCGGCGACGATTGATAGCCTCCGGCCACCGACACGGATATCCGTCCCGAGGCACGCCGCTCCGGCGGTGACAGGATCGTAATCAGGCCGCCGCC
>JAUVWB010000246.1 GCA_030604345.1 Desulfofustis sp.
AGTTCGTTGCTGAATGCCCGGCAACAACTGGCGAAACCCTTTCTCATCTGCTCTTCCGATCATCCCCTGTCCTCCTGTTTCATGGGACCCGATGCCGGGGGCACGGTTGCTGCAGGCAGCCCGCGCAGGTGTCTGATCCGCTCGACGAAGGCGAGGGGATCTCCCGGCGTGACGACAATGACCCGATCCGCAAAGCTCAGCACCACGGCCCGCCGCAGATCAGTGGCAAAGGCCCGGAACGGGCCGATCTTCTTGCTCTTGAAGTAACCGGCAAAGCAAAACAGACCACCGTTGCCGAACCGCCTGATGGTTCGCCTGGTGGCCTCAGGATCGAATTCCGCCTGGCGCAGGCCGGCCAGGTCTATCCGGGTGGACCAGGCGAGCCGGCGGACATAGAGGGCGTCACGGCAGAGTACGTAGCCTCTGATGGTGAACAGCAGCGCGATCGCCATTGTCAGCAGCGGCACGACGATCATCACCAGGTCCCAGATTGTCTGGTCGTCCGGTCGCTGGTAGATGCCGATCGCCACCATGCCGAGCAGCAGCAGGATCGAGACCACGGTCATGACCTGCAGCAGCAGGCCCCATGGGGCATCGTAGAAATATTCTTTGTATTCCATATAAGGAGCAGGACCAGCTTCAAGCCCATCCCGGCAGGCTTCGCGGGCAAAATCCAGGAATCGCTTGCCACCGGTTTCGCCATGGATTAGATACAAGTTCCGGAACCAGGCAACACGAGCCGCACGGTTACTTTTATTACGACGGGAGCATACCATACCATGCCGGGAACTCAAACCGAAACCACACTGCCCGCCAGCGCCCAGCGCGTGCAGGACCATTTGCACCAGCACGGGTTCACCTGCACCGTTTTTCTTCTGCCCCACTCCACCCGGACCGCCGCCGAGGCGGCAGCGGCCATGGCTTGCCAGGTAGCCCAGATTGCCAAATCGCTGGTTTTCAGAAACCTCGATACCAACCAACCGGTATTGATCATCGCCTCCGGGGCGCATCGGGTGGATGTCACGAAAGTCGAACGCCAGACCGGCCTGCGTCTGGGAAAAGCGGAGGGCACCTACGTGAAGGAACGGGTCGGGTTCGCCATCGGCGGCATCCCGCCGGTTGCGCACGCCACTCCCTTGCAGACGGTCCTCGACACCACGCTGCAGGGCTATGACTGGCTCTGGGCGGCAGCCGGCACACCCCATGCCCTCTTTCGTCTGACCCCTGACGAACTGGCGCTGATGACCGGCGGCACCTGGCTGGAGGTGGCGGAACAAGTCGGCTCATGACCGCTGTTAACGGTCGTTTCCTCAAAGAAGTCCACGCAAATAGCGGAGTTCCGTCTCCAAGGCATCGATCCGATCGAGCAGGTCGAGCACCAGTCCGCAGCCGGCCAGATTGAGACCGAGATCGCTGCGCAACCGCTGGATTTTTCGAATCCGAACGATCACTCCTTCGGCAAACAGCGGACACGGCCGGTCGATCTCCGGATCGATCAGGCCGAAGACCATGAAATGTTGCAGCATCTCCGGGTGGAGATCGACCACTCGCCCGAGTTCCTCCAGGGTCAACAGCTGTTGCTCGCGCACCGTCACCTCATATCTCTTCATCATAACCAGCCTTCTGTCCGCTCCTGTGACGCGGATCGAACGTTGAGATATTCTGCAGTTTTTCAAACAAAGCCCGCTCTTCCTCGCTGAGATGCGTGGGTACCCTGATCTCTACTCGGACGAAGATGTCTCCCGCTCCGGAAGTGCGTTTTGGCAAGCCTTTTCCGCGCAGGCGAAAACGCTTGTTGGTCTGCGTTCCCGCGGGAATGGATAGTGACACCTGGCCATCCACCGTCTGCACCGGGATCCTGGCGCCCAGGGCAGCCTCCCAGGGGGCTATGGCGATGGTGGTGTGCAAGTCGTGCCCCGAGACTTTAAAGAGCGGATCATGAGCGATCTTGATGCGCAGCAACAAGTCGCCGGCGGCGCCGCGGCCGCTGCCCTTCTCTCCCTGTCCGGCCAGCCGGATAACCGAATCGTCGGTGACACCACGGGGGATTTTCACCTGCAGGGTCTTGGTCTGCGGCTGCAGCACGCCATGCGCATCGACTTCATAGCTCTGAAAGGAGATGGTCCTGGTGCCGCCGTGAAAGGCGTCGCGCAGACTGAGGGTAATCTCCGCCTCATGGGTCCTGCCCTGGGCGTCAGCCGCAAAGTCGAACCCGTGCGACCGCTCGCCCCGGGCGAATCCACCGCCGAACAGATTTTTGAAAAAATCGCTGAAATCCTCGGCGCCGCTGAAATCACCGCCACCGAAATGAAACGTCTGCGAGGTCCGGCCGCCCCGCCCGCTACGGAACTGCTGTTCCCACCCCGGCGGCGGTTGCTCCTTGAACTGGCTCCACTGCTTGCCGTATTGGTCGTAGAGTTTCTTCTTTTCCGGGTCCTTGAGGACCTCGTATGCCTCATTGATCTCTTTGAAGCGGGTCTCAGCGTCGGCATCCTTGTTGACATCGGGATGATGCTTGCGCGCCAGCTTCCGGTAGGCACGCTTGATTTCATCCGGTGATGCATCTTTGGCGACCCCGAGGATCTGATAATAGTCCATGTATTGCATGGCGACGGTATCCCTTTTCGACGTGTACTGCTGGCGCCTCTCCCAACCACTGCCGGCAGCGGCAGCCGACAGTTCCGTTTGTTAACGCTTTCTTTTCACAAACAATAAGACAAACTCGCGTGAACGCACGGCTCGTGTGCGGTTATTATAAGGCCGATTATTACTTTTTCAATTATTCATATTTAGTAATTTAACGTCTATTGATTTTTGGTGTTTCATAATTATTTTTCTGACAGATCAGAGGAGCGTGATCACCAAGCGCATCTCGCGCGTTTACCATCATCGAGAGGAGGCTTGTTATGGATCTGAAAAAGATTGTACCATGGAACTGGTTTAAAAATGAAGACGAAGAAGCCTCAACAAAGCCGGTACGGATCGATCGACCGGTTGATCCCGTCATCGGCGATTTTCCTCCATTTCATCAGCTGCAGCGGCAAATGGAGCGGTTGTTCGATGACTTCTCCCGCGATTTCGGCAGGCACGGCTGGCCGCTGGGCGACACTGCGCAGTTGATGCGCAGCGGCTTTCTGAAACCGTCGATCAATGTCGGCGGCAACGAAAAGGAATATTCCATCTCGGTGGAGATTCCAGGCGTCGATGAAAAGGATGTGAAGGTCGAACTGCGCGACAACACCCTGACCATCAGTGGCGAAAAACGCCAGGAGAAAGAGGACAAACAGAAAGACTTCTACCGCATCGAACGATCCTACGGTTCCTTTCGGCGGGTCCTCACCCTTCCCGACGATGCCGACCAGAACGGGATCAAGGCCACCTTCCGCAAAGGCGTGCTGCAACTGACCATTCCGAAAACAGAGGTAGCGGCGACCGAGGTGAAGAAGATCGACATCACCCCCGGCGACTGACCCCTTCTCCGCGGCGCCCACGGCCGGCCCCAGGGTGCCGGCGGGGGCGGCCGCCGGTCACTATCTCCCCACCCCGGTCGGGAAAGTTTTTCCGCCGAAATCCATTTGCTGAAACACACATTCGCTTAGTTTTTGGGCGG
>JAUVWB010000273.1 GCA_030604345.1 Desulfofustis sp.
CCAGTCCGGCAAAGGCGGCGTCGCCTATATCATGGATCATGAATTCGGCATCAAGATGCCCAAGGAGATGCATCCCGAGTTCGGGGCGGTGGTTCAGGAGATCACCGATCGGGAGGGTCGGGAACTCAAGGCGGAAGAGATTCGCAGCGCCTTTCGCCAGACCTATCTCGATCTGCACCAACCCTACGATCTTGTCTCCTTTCATGTGATGAAACGGCACAGCGACAGGAAGGAGGAACTCTCCTTTGCCGAGGTCGAGGTGGCGCTCGTGTGTGACGGCCGGGAAATGACGCTCACCGGATCGGGAAACGGCCCCCTGGATGCCTTTTCCAGCGCCCTCAAACAATTGATCGAGTGGGACTGGTCCCTGTGCAGTTACCATGAGCATGCCCTCAATACCGGGTCGCATGCCAAAGCGGTGGCCTCTATCGAGGTAGAGCGGAGCAATGGGGCCCGTTACTGGGGCGCCGGTGTCGACACCGACATCATCATCGCTTCGGTCAAGGCAGTGCTCAGTTCTCTCAATCGCGCCTCCGCCAACAACGGGAAGCGGTCGGCTTCCGCCTCCTGAGCCGGGCTCGGTGGCCATGCCGGCGAGAATCCGTTTGCCAAGCCCGGTCGTTTATGGTTAGGTGACGGCGCCGCAGACGGAGGCTGTGACCGGGCCGCCGGGGAATTCAGCTGACAAGGAGGTAGAGCGAGGGCTTATGGCAAAGAAAAAGGCGTTGATTACCGGAGTCACCGGCCAGGATGGCTCCTATCTGGTGGAATTCCTCCTGCAGAAAGGTTACGAGGTGCATGGCATCAAGAGACGTACCTCGCTGTTCAATACCGACCGGATCGACCATATCTATCAAGGGCCGCATGAGGCCAACCGCCGGTTCATTCTGCATCATGGCGACCTGACCGATTCTTCCAGCCTGATCCACATCATCGAAAAAGTTCGTCCCGACGAGCTCTACAACCTGGCCGCCCAGTCGCATGTGGCCGTATCCTTTGAGGAGCCCGAGTACACTGCCAACTCCGATGCGCTGGGGACCCTGCGTCTGCTCGAGGCGATTCGGATCCTCGGTCTGAACACCAAGACCAGGTTTTACCAGGCCTCCACCTCGGAGTTGTACGGTCTGGTCCAGGAGGTCCCGCAGACCGAACGGACGCCGTTTTATCCCCGCTCCCCCTATGCCGTCGCCAAACTGTACTCCTACTGGATTGTCGTCAACTATCGTGAGGCGTACGGCATGTATGCCTGCAACGGGATCCTCTTCAACCACGAGTCGCCGCGGCGCGGGGAGACCTTTGTCACCCGAAAGATCACCCGAGGCCTGGCGAGGATCGTCCTCGGTCTCCACGACTGCCTCTACCTCGGCAACCTCAACGCCTTGCGCGACTGGGGTCATGCCCGCGACTACGTGGAGATGCAGTGGCTCATGCTGCAACAGGAGCGGCCGGAGGATTTTGTCATCGCCACCGGAGAGCAACACTCGGTGCGCCGGTTCGTCGACCGGGCCGCCGCTCAGTTGGGGATTACCATTGCCTGGCAGGGTAGTGGCCAAGACGAGGTCGGCGTCGTGGAGGCGGTGGATGTCTCGGTGGCGCAGGCGAGCTGTGTCCCCGGCCAGGTCATCGTCCGCGTCGATCCGCGCTATTTTCGTCCGACCGAGGTGGAGACCCTGCTCGGTAACCCGGCCAAGGCTCGGGAAAAACTCGGCTGGCGGCCTCAGACGACCTTTGACGAGCTGGTGGCCGAGATGGTACACGCCGATCTGGAAGAAGCGCGGCGGGATCGATTGTGCCAGGTCAAGGGTTTTCAAACCTTCAGTCGCCACGAATAATGAGCCGGCCAGCCGAAGGGGGTCCCATGGAGCGTCTGCAACCGACCGCGGCAACGACCGGTGGTGTTCCTCTCGGCCGGGTCTATGTGGCCGGCCATCGTGGCATGGTCGGTTCCGCCCTGGTGCGGCTCCTGCGCGCCAAGGGCCACGATGACCTCGTTACCCGCCGTTCGGCGGAACTGGACCTGACCGATCAGGCCGCCGTGGCCGCGTTTTTCGCCGCCGAGCGGATCGATACGGTCTTTCTGGCGGCGGCCCGGGTGGGCGGTATTCAGGCCAACAACACCTATCCGGCGGAGTTCATCTACCGCAACCTGATGATTCAAGGCAACATCATCCATCAGGCCTGGCGGGCCGGCGTCAAGCGGCTGCTTTTTCTGGGCAGTTCCTGCATCTATCCCCGGCTCTGCCGGCAGCCCATGCGCGAAGAGTATCTGCTGGAGGGGCCGCTGGAGGCGACCAACGAGCCGTATGCGGTGGCCAAGATCGCCGGCATCAAGATGTGTGAGGCCTACAACCGGCAATACGATACCGATTATCGCTCGGTCATGCCCACCAACCTTTACGGTCCCGGCGATAACTACGATCTGGAGCAGAGTCATGTCATCCCGGCGATCATCAGGAAGTACCATCTGGCTCGCCTGGCGGCAGATCGGCGTTGGTCCGACATCGATGCCGATGAACGGCTCTTCGGCTTCATTCCCGAGGACCTGAGACGACTGCTTCACCGTTCACCGGAAGCTGGCCGCGAGGCCGCTCGGACACCTCTGGTACAGCTCTGGGGGAGCGGTCAGGCGCGCCGGGAGTTTCTCCACGTGGACGACATGGCGTCGGCCTGCTACCATGTGATCGGTCTTGACCGCAGCGTCTGGCGTCGGGCCCTGGCGGTCTCCGGGACGGTGGAGCGGCCGCCGTCCTTTGTCAATATCGGGGTCGGTAAGGATTGCACCATAGCCGAGGTCGCCGAGATGATCAGGAGCATTGTCGGTTTTTCCGGGGAGACCCGCTACGATACCAGCAAGCCTGACGGTACACCGCAAAAGCTGCTCGATGTTTCACGGCTTGCCGCCCTCGGGTGGCGGCCGTCGTTCTCGCTGGCGGCGGGTCTGCAAGATGCGTACGACTGGTACCTGGCGCGCACCAGGGAGCAAAGAACCGGCTGACCGGCGGCACGGCGGCACAGCCGGTTGTGCGCGCCGGTATTTCTGCGTTACTGAAAAGCGATGAAAAGCGAAGACTATTCCGAATCACTGGTGGTGCATTTCCGCCGGGCCGAGGTACTTCGACAGCAGGCGCTCGATCTGCTGGCCATCGACCTCAACGAGCGGCAGCTGTTTGATCTGGAGCTGCTGCTCAACCGCGGTTTCTATCCCCTGACCGGGTTCATGGACCGGGCTGCCTACGAGTCGGTGGTGCAGCGGATGTGTCTGCCCGACGGCAGCGTCTGGCCATTGCCGGTCTGCCTCGATGTCAAGGAAGAGACGGCCCGGCGGCTGGTCCCCGGACAGGCGGTGGCCCTC
>JAUVWB010000157.1 GCA_030604345.1 Desulfofustis sp.
CAGGCCGGCGTATATCGCATAACCGTTGTTTTCATCGGTTTCCGGGCCGCTCAAACCCGCAGCCATAGCGGCAAAATCGTTGAACATGCCATTCTCGTTCGGGCGCGTCTGCGACCAACCGCCGGCAACGAAATAGTTCCAGCTACCGGTCTGGGCCTGGTAGACCATATCGGTATGCAGGATATTACCCAGCGTCTTTCGATCTCCCATACCCGATAGAGTACCAAAGTTGGCATCAATGATCGGATCCTGGAAGTTGGGGTAGTTGAACACATTAAAGGCCATGAAGGACTGGAGGTTGAGCAATCGTTCGCCGCTATCGAACACATCCCAGTTGAAACCGGCGAAATCGACATCATTGATGACGCTGTCTTCCCGCAGTCCGTCCTCGAATCCCCGGCCATAGCAGAAGCGGATCTTGCCGGTACCCAGACTTTCGTTGCCCCAATAGTAGCCATATCCAAGCACAAACCCGTCGAACGGCCAATCCATGAACGCCACCGGGGTAGCCAGTCGCTCATCTACGCCCATTCTGATCTGTGCCGGAACTCCGTCGGTGGTCGGTCGGCGGCCCACTGAGATCCACACCGGCAGGTCTCCCACATTATTCCAATTGATGTAGGCACGATCCACGTAAAGGGCACTGTCGCCAACCGGAGAACGGCTGACATTACCATCGAACACCGGCCACAGAGCGCCGGACTCGTCGGCAAAAGCGGATTGCATTCCCCAAGTCTTATACATGGCCAGGCGTCCTTTGAACTCGACATCCTCGGTGGCCAATACCTGCAGATTAAGACGGAGACGGTTGGTAAACAGCGAATCGTTCTCCAGCGTGCGGCCAAAAACCGTTTCGGCGTTGTAAAAATCATAGCGGGAGCGGAAGTCACCGCTCAGCTTGAACCGGGACGCCAGGTCCCACTCTGCCGAGCGACTGTCCATGTCGTCCACCGTATCGGATAGTTCGGCAATCTGCTCGCTCGCCGCCTTTCCGGCTTGCTCCTGCTGACTTACCTGCGCCTTGAGTTCCTCGAGTTGCCGGCTCAACTCCATAATTTTACGTTCCAATTCTTCCACGTTTACGGTAGCGCCCGCCAACGTGTTCAACGGAAACGCCATCATCCCCAGCATCGCCACAACTGACATTTTTTTGATCATGCCGCTCCTCCTGCAGTGATGTTTTATGAACCAAACGTGGACGGATCGCTGCAACCGTATCCATCGCCACGCCCAGATACAAAACAATATAAAATTTAATTAATTTATTTAATATTTTCCTTCTATCGCTGTGCCGTTTCTTTGTCAAGGGGAAACTCTCACGCTGTAGCAACGAGTTTCCTTATTCTTCGAAGCCAAGAGAAGGAGCGCGATAGCATGACAGGCTGTTTTTTTGTGACAGGAAGGAACGAACCGGGTACGCTTGTCCGCTCCGACGCTCTTGGCAGCGTCAGTTGTTCCATGCTTCAGGAGAATGTGCATGCACCATATTATCCTTGCGGCCTTCGGCGTCCGAGAAACAGCGGAGCCTGCCTGCCGTCGAATCGACGAAACGGTGGCCGAACGCTTTCCTCACGCCCAACGGCACTGGTATTACTCCTCTTTAGCCTCCAGCCGCAGGACCGATCGCCACGGTTCTGCAGACGAAAGGTCTCTCAAGGATATCCTGCGCAACGCAACCACGCCTGGAGACCGTATCGTCGTGCAGTCCCTGCATCTGACGCCTGGCATCGAGTTCCACCAGTTGATGGAGGAGGTTTTCCGCTGCGCAACCGACATCGCCATCGGCATGTCACTGCTCTGTCATCCCGAAGACCATCGCCGGGTCGCCTGCAGTCTTCTGCCGATCCTGCCGCCAAACGGCTCACAAGCGGTATTGCTGATTGGCCATGGCACCACTCACCCCAGTTGGACGACCTTGCCGGTATTTGCCGCCACTCTCCAAAAACATGTCGGTCCTCGCGTCTTCTTGGCGGTTTTGAACCACTATCCGGAATCATCAGGGGTGATTGACGAGATAGTAGCCGCCGGCTATCAAAACGTGTTGGTTGTGCCCTTGCTCATGGCCACCGGCACTCACTTCGCTCGCGATATCGCCTCAGAATCTTCGTCATCGTGGGCAAGCCGCCTCCGAGAACGGGGACTTGAGTTGTCGATTTGCCACCACGGCATCGCTGTCTTGCCCGGGATAGCAGAGATTTTCGCCGATCATATCGAGCACGCGCAAGCTCGCAGGCAATCGATCAAACCGTTTGGCCGAGTCGATAAATCGCCCCCCGGCAAGCCCGTGAAGCCATGAACAATCGGGCAATCGACACTCCCCGGCCATCGACCAGACGCGCCATGCGCGATGACACCCTACCCCTGCACCACAAGGCTCGGGTGAACAGCGTCGAACCTGCACTTTTTTTGCAAAGCTTCCACAAATAGTATTGACTCGGTGTGGAACGGCCCTATAATGGGCATATGCACAAACACTATCCGCTCCTATCTCCGTCAACACATGTGCCGCAGCACCTTGTCCAACTGGCAGACGTTCTGGTTGATTTTTTCGGGAGATATTGCGGGGTGGCCATCTACGACCTGCGCGATGAGCAGTGCGCTGAACGGTACCGGATCGGACCGGTAACCAGAACGGGATACGACCAATGGCGGGCCACGGCATCTCTGTCCAGAGCTTCAAAAGGCGCTCCGACATCCACACGGCATGAGCCCCCAGCCGTCGACCCGGGACAACCGCTGAAGAGTCGAACCGTCAAAACCAGCAGCATTCTCGTCAGGGACGAAAATGAACGACCGGCTTTTGCTTTCTGTCTCCAGTTTGACACGACCGATCTGTTCAATGCCTGCCAGGCCATAGAACCGTTTCTCGCTCACCAACAGCAAAGACAAACCGGCAAAGAAATGGTGCCAACCGCCCTCTCGGCTGAGAAATCCATCGCAGAACTCTTTGATCAAGCGGTCGCGACCATAGGCAAACACCCGACCACCATGCGCAGCGAGGAAAGGTGCAAACTCGTCGCTCTGCTCAAGGACTCCGGGGCATTACAATTCAGGGGCGCCGTCGAGCGTATCGCCGGCTTGCTCGGCGTCTCCAAATATACCGTCTATAATTATCTCAAAAAAAATCAACAATCATCCAACCAACCAAACCATCACGACAAGGAGATGAACAAATGACCAACCAGGCAATCACCACCGATTCGGCTCCCAGAGCCATTGGCCCCTATTCGCAAGCCATCAAGGCGGGTTCGCTGCTCTTCATCTCCGGGCAATTGCCGATCGATCCGGAAAGCGGGACATTGGTGACCGGCTCGATCGAAGAACAAACCAAGCGGATCATGGTCAACCTCAAGAGCGTGGTCGAAGCCGCCGGCGGTGGTCTCGACGATCTGGTGAAAACGACCATCTTTCTTACCGACCTCAATTCTTTTGCGCAGGTCAACCAAGCCTACGCCGCTTTCTTCAGCGGACCTCCACCGGCACGCTCGACCGTCCAAGTGGCAGCCTTGCCTCTTGGCTCACCGGTGGAGATCGAAGCCGTGGCGGTGCTCAGCTGATTCAGCTTTTTGAAAAAGGCCGATAACAATCATGCATTTCACCGTCAAAGACATTCTCCATCTGGAAGTGATGCCCGCACTCGGCTGTACCGAGCCGGTCGCCGTCGCCCTTGCAGCGGCAAGTGCCGCATCGCTGCTTCCCGGGCGCGGGGTGGACGCCATAGACGTCTGGGTTGACCCGAATATCTATAAAAACGGGACCGCCGTCACCATCCCGGGTACCGGCAACCTCAACGGGCTCGATGCCGCGGCAGCGGTCGGAGCCTGCGGCGGCGATCCGACCCTGGGACTGGAAGTGCTCAACCCGCTTGACCAGGAGGCACTGGCCAAGGCACGCGAAATTCTGGCCCACAACCAGGTCGCCATCCACCTGTTCGAAGATAGCGGCCTTCACATCCGGGTCACGGTAATCAGCGGTAGCGACCGGGCGGAGGCGGAAATCAGGGAACTGCACAACCAGATTGTAGCCCTTTCCCTCAATGGCGCCGCCATCACCGACTCCCCCCTGCTCAGCCCGGCCGCCGACCAGAGCGGCAAATCGGCCCTGGCGTTGATGGAAGCATGGTTGATGAACCTGAGCCTGGCCGAAATCTACGAGATGATCGACCAACTCGACGAAGACGATCTCCAGTTTCTCAAAAAGGGGGTCGAGTTCAACGTCCGGCTCGCCGAGCACGGCCTCAAGTACGGCAGCGGCCTGGGCATCGGCAAAGCAATCGATCGGTTGCTCAAGCAGAAACTGCTGGTCCGGGATATGGCCACCTCGGCACGAATCCTCACCTCAGCGGCAGCCGACGCCCGAATGAGCGGGGTTAACCTGCCGGCCATGAGTTCAGCCGGCAGCGGCAACCACGGTCTGACGGCCATTCTGCCAATCTGGGCCATCAAGGACTTTGTCGATCACGACGAGGAGACGGTACTGCGAGCCATCGGCTTGAGTCACATCATCACCGCCTACGTCAAGGCCCACACCGGTCGCCTGTCCGCCGTCTGCGGCTGTTCCGTTGCCGCCGGGGCCGGCGCGACTGCAGGAATAACCTATCTTGTCGGCGGCAACGTCGATCATATGGCCGGGGCGATCAAGAACATCATGGAAGACCTGGCCGGGGTTATCTGCGACGGGGCCAAAGCCGGCTGCGCCCTGAAGCTCAACACCGCCGCCGGAGCCGCCGTCCAGGCAGCGCTTTTCTCACTGCAGGGAATCAACGTCAAGGACACGGACGGAATCATCGGCCACTCCCCCGAACAGACCGTCAGAAACCTCGGGAAATTGAGCCATGAGGGCATGGCGGCAGCTGATCGGACCATCCTCACCATCATGAGGGAGAAAAAGCAGACTCCGTAGAGCACGAATGAACTGTTGTGGCGGCAAACAGGGACGATGTGTGTTCACCTCGGGGACACCGCCGTCGGCAGTTTTTTTAATTCCGGCGGCAGGTTCTGC